>JAYTJI010000159.1:0-2115 GCA_043731245.1 Methylococcaceae bacterium
TAAGCCGAGTTTAATGATTTTATGATCTTCAACCTGATAATCCAGCGCTATCTGCGCTGCGGCTACCAGCTCGGCGTTATGCCGTTGTCCGTAATCAAAACTTAAGGCATAACAGGTGTACCCCTGTTGTTTTGCGAGAGCAAGAACCGTAATTGAATCTAATCCGCCTGATAGAAGGACAATGGCTTTTTTTTGCATGAGGGTTTATTTACCTTGGGCATCATCCCAAAGCAGTTTATGTAATTGAATTTGAAAGCGTACAGGCAATCTGTCCTGGAGAATTTTTTCGGCAAGCTCGGTTGGATTTTGCTGCCCCATTACGGGTGAAAATAATATTTCGCAACGACCAGGCAACGCATATTTAGTAATAGCGGCTTTAGACCAGTTATAGTCTTGGTCATTACCAATCACAAACTTAACCTGATCTTTAGGGTTGAGATGCTGAATGTTTTGATAAAGGTTTTTGCTTAATTCACCTGAACCGGGTGTTTTAAGATCCATGACTTTAATAACTCGCGAGTCTACCCGAGATACATCGATTGCACCGCTAGTTTCCAGCGAAACGATAAAACCTTTATCAAGCAATGCTACCATCAACTCAAGACAGGCCGGTTGCGCCAGAGGCTCACCGCCTGTTACGGTAATATATTGCGTAGCGTATTGTTCGGCCTGAGCGATGATGTCTGCAATCGCTATTTTTTCTCCACCGGTAAAAGCATAAGCGGTATCACAATACACGCACCGTAATGGACAGCCAGTGAGCCGGATGAAAACGGTGGGAATTCCTACTGTATTTGACTCACCCTGAAGAGAGTAAAAAATTTCAGTGATGCGAAGCGAACCCACAATCAGTTTTTAACTTCATCAAGCTTGGTAAGTTTTTTGGCCGCCAGGAGCGCCGCCGGTGACTTAGGGTAATCGGTGGTAACACGGGTTAAATACTCACGCGCTTTTGCCGGGTTTTTCTGCTCCATCTCTATGTAACCAAGCTTCAATATTGCGTCAGGCACTTTAGCGCCATCGGGATATTTTTCGACAACCGCATTAAATGCTTTACGTGCAGCATCGCTATCATTATTAACCCTATAGGCTTCACCTAACCAATATTGGGCATTATTGGCATAAACACCGGCCGGGTATTTGCTTAGATAGGCATTAAATTGTTCTATAGATTGATTAGTATGTCCTTTTCTAAGCTCATCATAGGCTTGTTGATACTCCTGCTTTTCAGTGCCTGAAACTTCCACAGTATCCAACTTTGGCTGGGGGGCGGCTTTTGTATCCACAGGCACAGGAACAATTGCAGACACAGGTTTATCCGCTGGAGCCGTCTCATTAGCAGATGCCGGGGCTAAAGGCTCACTCTCTTTAGCAGTAGCGTCACTCGTGCCTGCTGCGTCTGAAGAAGGGGTTTCAGCAATCGGCGGTTCAGTGCCACTCGCCTTATTCTCAATGCTTTGCAGTCGCTCATCAAAATCAGAATACATAGTACTCTGATGTTTTTTTAACTCATCAATTCGATAAGTTTGCTCATCTACCTTACCGGTAAGTTGCTGTATTTCAGTTTGCAATTGATCCAGCCGTCGGATCAATTCATACTGGGCATTTGTTGATGGCGCGTTGACGGGCTTAGCGGGTGCTGCTGACGGCGGGTACGATGAGTGATCAATAACCGCCGGCAATTCCGCATAAACAGAGCCGCAAAAAGACAGCAATAATACAAAGCATTGTTTTTTCATTTGCCTACCTTGGTTGATAACTCAACTCAACACGACGATTTTGCTCCCAAGCCGCTTCATCGCTACCAAAAGCGGCGGGTTTTTCTTCACCATAACTGACAATATCCAGCTGGCTTTCAGAAACCCCTTGAACTTTCATCATGTTGGCTACTGACTTCGCACGCTGTTCACCAAGTGCGATATTGTACTCACGGGAACCGCGCTCATCCGCATTTCCTTCCAGGGCTATCCGCTGCGATGGATTTGCAATCAGATATTGTGCGTGAGCTGCAACGACTGGAACAAAATCCGGTAAAACTTCACTGCTGTCTAACATAAAGTAGATGGTTCGCTTGGACAACGGATTATTAGGATCATTGAATTCCGGCCCTAAAGT
>JAYTJI010000160.1:0-1668 GCA_043731245.1 Methylococcaceae bacterium
CGGTTTATTGTTACGTGGGTTTAACTCTTAACTTTAATTTTAGTACGCATGCGGCTTCTTGCAATAGCTTGGTAAAAAGTACCGTATAAGATGCTTTAGTTGAGCGTTTTCAAGGAGGATGTGATTGTAATACGATACACCGTTATTTGTCTAAAAACGGTGGAAGAAATGTCATGAAGTGAACTTTAAAATGCCCCCTGATAAACAGGCCTTGGCTATCGCTTTATTCCTTTGTAAATATGTTGTTCTTTAGGGAACCTCTAAAAATTGCACTTCGGCAAGCTCAGTGCGAACGGTTATCTTTTTAAATCAGTCGCTTACCCGTTCTTGCTTCGAAGTGCAATTTTTAGAGGCTCCCTTTAATAATCTGAAAGCGTTAAAGTAATTTTTCATTGGCCTTGGAAGCTTTGGGCAGCTTTTCCGAGTTTGTTGATGATCTGTAATAGCTGCATCGGTTTCAAGAAACACCGGGTGTTTGAAGCAATGGCTACCCGTTGATCCTTGAGTATTAATTCCAATTAGTTTCGTTAGTATCTAAAAAATCACCATCATTATTTGTGAGTTAGCTGAAGAATTCCGTTACACTTTATTGAAGCTACTCGCTACACCTCAATACGCCAACTGTTCCAGCGTAATGCCCAACGCCGCAGCCGCTTTTTGCAATGTAGCCTTGCGCGGACGCTTGGCGGCCTCGATTTGCGCGTAACCGGCTTGGGTAATCCCCATGCGCCCCGCCATGTCGGCTTGAGTCAGCATCAGGTATTCGCGCCAGGCTTGCAGCATGCTGGCTTCATCCATAACGCGCCTGCCTACCACTGCGTTGGGGATGGTGCCTGGGGTAAATGCGCCGGGCAGTTTAATGAAATCGGCATAGGGTAGTACCACAAACGCCGGTTTGCCGTCACTGCCGAGAATGGTTTGGTAGTTAGTAAGTGCGCTCATCGCGTTTTTTCACCTCTTCAATGCTAACAATATGGACATCGCCGTTAAACTCGAAAAACACCCGGAAATCACCTACCCGCAAGCGGTAACTGTACGCATGGCTGGCCAGCTTTTTAACGTTTTGGCAATCAGGGAAGTCAGCCAAGGCTTGCGCTTCAGTATAAATCCGCTGGCGAGTGACGGTTTCCTTGATTTTTTCAAGCTGCTTTAGGGCTTTGGGTTTCCAGTTGATCGTGTTCATAGATTAAATTATAAGTATTTTATAAGCCATGTCAACGATAAATCTGCTATTAACCAGAGCAATAGTGCTTAAATTATCAGTGCGTAGGATGTGCTTAGGTACGAGGCGCATCGTTCGTGATGGATGCTTGATATTGATGCGCTTCACTGCGTTTAGCACATCCTGCGAGCTGTTCTATGAACTCTACCGTGCGTGTATTGATACAAACGACATATACGGTTACCAACACTCAGCTACGGTGACTCCGCTTGCGGCGCTGGCAATACCTTTGACGCCTGTATGACCCAACGTTAAAGTGCCGCATCTATCATTAGCCTGGGCTCCGGCCCGTGTTGCGCTTAAGGTATTGCGGCTGGTTATGCATTATTTTGCGGTGCCCCATGGTGCGGTTTATTGTTACGTGGGTTTAACTCTTAACTTTAATTTTAGTACGCATGCGGCTTCTTGCAATAGCTTGGTAAAAAGTACCGTATAAGATGCTTTAG
>JAYTJI010000161.1:0-1473 GCA_043731245.1 Methylococcaceae bacterium
TTAACCAGCATCAGGGAATTATCGATATAGATCCAGCTTATGACCAGGGATGCCGGTTCAAAATAAGTTTCCCGCTGCGCAGACAGGAGTCCAGGAGGATAACGTAATGTCTGAGCGTACCCAACTCATCGAAGCCGAATTGGATACCTTGTACCTTATCAGCCAAGTATTAAACAGCACGCATGATTTGCATGCAAAATTACAAGCTGTTCTGGAGATACTGCATAAAAGATCAGGTATGCGTTCCGGGATGATAACAATAAGGGAGATAGAAAATAACAGCATGGTTGTTAGTGCTGTCCACTCCAATGGTGCTGTTAAACTTGATCAACCAGTCAGATACAACCCCGGTGAAGGCTTGATGGGGGCGATACTTGATGAAGGCAGCACCATTGTGGTTGAAAAAGTGTCGGAAGAACCGCGTTTTTTAGGTCGCTTAGGCTTGTATGATCCCGAGTTACCTTTTATTGGCTCACCCATCTACATAGAAGAAGGCGACACCATCGGCGTACTGGCAGCCCAGCCCGATAACAGCCTGTTTCTGGGTGAGCGGGCCCGGTTTATGGAGATGATTGCTAACCTGATTGCGCAAAGTGTCAAAATGTTGCGGGTCATCGAGCGTAAACAGCGTAATTTGCAAAGTGAACGCGATCAACTCAAACAGGCGTTAATCAAAAACTACAGTTTTGAGAACATCATCGGCCATTCGCCGCCTATGTTAAAAGTGTTTGATTTAATTCGTCAGGTGGCAAAATGGAATACCACGGTATTGATTCGAGGCGAATCAGGTACCGGTAAAGAAGTCGTCGCCAATGCCATTCATTTTAATTCAGGTTGTGCCAGCGGGCCTTTTTTAAAACTCAATTGTGCCGCCTTGCCCGATACCTTGTTGGAATCTGAATTGTTCGGACATGAAAAAGGGGCGTTCAGTGGCGCTATCAGTCAGCGGAAAGGCCGTTTTGAATTAGCCGATAACGGTACCTTGTTCCTAGACGAAATTGGCGATATTTCTGCCTCATTCCAGGCCAAATTGTTACGGGTGTTGCAAGAAGGTGAATTTGAGCGGGTAGGCGGAACGCAAACTATAAAAGTCAATGTACGCATTATTGCCGCAACTAATCGCAATCTTGAAGAAGAAGTCACCGAAGGCAAATTCCGGGAAGATTTGTATTACCGGCTCAATGTCATGCCTATCCTGATGCCGGCGTTATGCCATAGAACAGAAGATATTCCCGAATTATCTGAATTTTTGCTCGGCAGAATTTCAGAGCAGCAAGGTGGGCGGCCTCTGGAAATCAAGGAAAGCGCCATTCGGATATTGATGAAGCACGACTGGCCGGGCAATGTCCGCGAACTGGCAAACCGCCTGGAACGGGCGGCAATAATGAGCTCTAATGGCATCATTGACCGCGATGTCATGGTCAGTACCGGACTTGAAGATATGGTGGCACAGACCGGGGTCAATTTTAAGCC
>JAYTJI010000162.1:0-5576 GCA_043731245.1 Methylococcaceae bacterium
CTTAACCAAAAAGGCTTTTATCTGGCGATGGATAACCGTTTACTCATTCAGCGCTTACGCCTGGAATTATCTTATATCTATAAGCATTGGGATAGACCGGGTAACCCGTTGGTTGTTATGACCATAAAACAGAATATGCTGGTCAGCCAAAATCGTGAAATTCTCATTGGATTTATCAAAGAACTGCAACAAGGTTCTACTCAAGGCATTTCCTTACAGCTTGGAACTCTTTTGGATTTTGCAGCCACTTCAAGTCATGAAAAAATTAATTACTTGCATGATTTTCAATTCTCTAAAGCGTCCTGGGAAGAAGCTGAGCGGCCTTTTTTTCAAGTATTACCCAACAATGTCGCGCCACCCGCACCATTGGATACATCATTGTTGATGGAATGGGAAATCAGTGGCGATCAAATACTCCTCGAGCAATTAAAAACCAACACCAATCTTTACGCACAACAGGAAGCATTAAGTGTGCTGAGCGGTCGTCATGGTTTGGATTATGAGACTGGATTAACAGCCGCAGACGGTAGAGTTGCGTGCGTACGTGACTTACTGGAAGAAATCTATGAGCGGGCGGGCGATCAACATGTCTGGAGCATTGTTAGGCACTGTGCCGGTTTACTGGGCAAATACGATATAAATCTGGAGCAGGCCGCCACCGAAATACTGGTGCGTCAACATGCACTGACTTTAGGTCGCGCCTACAGCAGCAAAGCAACACTGACGCGCCCGGCTGATTCCTCAGACATTTTACAAACTATCCGTAGCTACAATAATAATGATGCAAGTGAACATATTATTATTCAGGAATTGATCATTTATTTAGGCATGTTAATAAAATCCAACCCGGAATTATTTACCGATATGCACACGGTTCGTGTGGGTCATATTCTGCAATTGATTATCGTCAGACAACAACGCGAATCAGCCTGTCGTACACTGGATCAGGCTTTTAATGACATTCTTTCTTTACCGCCTTATCAATTGTTTGAAAAAGTAAAAGACACGCTGGAAGATTATAACAATACCGAAGATCAACTGGATTTGGCTGAAACCCTGCACTATGAAGGCTTCCTGTATGAAACTGGTCGTCGTGAATTAACCAGTGCGAGATTCTCAAAAACCATGAATCCAAAAGACCGTGGAGAAACTGACGACTGGTATGCATGGCGGGAACAACAGGGCAGTGTCGGCAGAGAAAATAATGCTTTTTATGCCTGCGTCAGGGACATCCTGCACCATTGCAAAGGCTTAACGATAGGCGAAAAATTCGACAGTAAAAACCGCCTGGATAGCGAAAATATCCTGTCACAATCGACAGCGGGTGAGCAAAGCTTTAAGTTACATGTCAACCATTTGCTAAACAAAATTCAAGCACCGGTGTATCGCCAATTAACGGTAGAAACGCTGAAAGCAATGGCGTCTATTTTTCGTGATAATTTGTCATTACAAATTGACGATACTTTATTAACAGACATTATTATTGGCCATGCAGTAAAAATTAGCTGGTTGCAATCTCACCCTGAAAGTAAAGAAAATTACGAAGACTGTGTATCATTAGCATGGCAGGCTTTTTATCGATTACCGCCGCATAAAGTCGCCAATGGCATCCTCGATGCTTTGATACATTTACTTGACAATAATTAGAGAGGAGTTAAAAGTGATACTAGCAGGCGACATAGGCGGAACAAAAACGGTACTGTCTATTTTGATCAGAGAGTCCAACGGCTCACTGACATGTTTACAGGAACAAACCTACGCTAGCCAACAATTCCCAGAATTTGATGATATTTTGACGGCCTTTTTACCCGCTGATGTGACTATCAAGTCGGCGTGTTTTGGCGTTGCCGGCCCGGTTGTCAACCAACGTTGCCAAACAACCAATTTGCCTTGGTTGCTGGACGCTGAAGAGCTGAAAAAAAAACTAAACACAGCCAAAGTAAAGCTGCTGAATGATCTGGAAGCCATGGCGCTGGGCATGTTGTATCTGCCCGAACATGACCTGATAGAGTTAAATCCTGATGCACAAAATCAAGCGGGCAATATCGCAGTCATCGCAGCAGGGACAGGCCTGGGCGAAGCCATCCTCTATTGGGATGGCAGAAAACACCACCCTATAGCGACCGAAGGCGGACACAGTGACTTTGCCGCGCAAAATGTGCAACAGGATCAGTTGCTGGCGTATCTTAGAAAAAGTTGCCCGGATCATGTCAGTTGCGAGCGCATCCTATCGGGTATCGGTTTTAGTCATCTGTATGATTTTCTTAGTGAACAGGGTTTTGCGCCGCCCTGTCCTGATGTTCCTGAACCACATAGCGGTATTGACAGAAATGCCATTATTTCTCAACTGGGCATTGCCGGTGCTGACCCTTTATGTGTGGAAGTCGTGAGGCTTTTCGTTGAAATCTATGGCGCTGAAACAGGCAATTTGGCATTAAAATCACTGGCTACGGGTGGAGTTTTTATCGGTGGGGGTATAGTTGGAAAAATCTTACCTGCTATGCTGGACGGACACTTTATACGTGCTTTTAAAGCTAAAGGCCGTTTTCATTCTTTACTTGATAAAATCCCGGTAAAATTGTCACTAAACCCACGCACACCTTTAATTGGAGCTACCAATTATTTTGATTTATGAAACTGCTAATCCCAGCACTTTTTACATCAAAAATAACGTCCAGCCCTTACAAAAAACCCTTTATTTCCTGAATAAGTGTCAGCTCATTTACTCAATACTGTCGTATATAACTACACTAAGAGGAGGTGTTTGAGCTTCCTGACAGCACCATAAAGCAACCAGATTGGTGCGCATTCACGCATCAACAAGCTTATCTGGTGCAGTAATTTTTTCAGCGCCCTTATTTTGCCCCAAAATAAAGCGTTTTTATTGGCGTAAACATTGCTTAAACCAAGTATGAATACGAAAAATATTTAAACAAAAGAGTCTTGCATAACCACACAGCATGAATACGAAAATGAAAAAATATTTTAACGAAATGTACGCCGACAATGGGGCCGTTCGTGGAATTTACGAACACTACACACGCTGGCTAAAAGAATTGCCGGATGGCACTCTGGAACGCAGAAACGTGGAAGCGGAGTTACTGTTTCGACGGCTTGGCATCACCTTTGCTGTCTACGGCGAAACAGACGACGTGGAGCGTCTGATTCCTTTTGATATTGTGCCACGTATTTTTGGTGCAGCGGAATGGCAACGTCTGGAACTGGGTCTAAAGCAACGGGTGCGTGCGCTTAATGCCTTTCTGCATGATATTTATCACGATCATGAAATCATTAAGGCTGGCGTGATAAGTGCTCATCAAGTGCTGGACAACGTGCTGTATCGCCCCGAGATGCAGGGTATTGATCTGCCCAATCAGGTTTATGCCCACATCGCAGGAATCGACCTGGTGCGGGTTGCGGAAAACGATTTCTATGTCTTGGAAGACAATCTGCGCACGCCGTCCGGGGTTTCCTACATGCTGGAAAACCGTAAAACCATGATGCGGTTATTTCCCGAACTGTTTGTTAAGCATACCGTCGAGCCAGTTGAGCACTACCCGCAAATGCTGCTCAACACCCTGCGCGATGCAGCACCACCGAATGTCTCTTATCCGGTCATCGTGGTGATGACACCCGGTTCTTATAACAGTGCCTATTTCGAACATGCCTTCCTCGCCAGTCAAATGGGCGTGGAACTGGTCGAAGGTCAGGATCTGTTCGTGCATCAGAAAAAGGTTTACATGCACACCACAGATGGCCCGCAACAGGTACATGTAATTTACCGGCGGGTGGATGACGATTTTATCGATCCACGCGTGTTCCATCCCGATTCAACTCTCGGCGTACCGGGCTTAATGGACGCGTATTGTAGCGGCAATGTTGCGCTGGCCAACGGTGTTGGTACGGGTGTGGCAGACGACAAGTCCACCTATCTGTTCGTGCCGGAAATGATCCGCTTTTACCTCGGCGAAACACCGTTACTGTCCAATGTACCGACTTGGCGCCTGAGTGAGCCTGAAGACTTGAAATATGTACTCGCGCATTTGCCGGAACTGGTAGTCAAAGAAGTACAAGGCTCAGGCGGTTACGGTATGCTGGTTGGCCCGACCAGCTCGCAGGCTGAAATAGCAGCTTACAAACAACGCATTCTGGCGGAACCCGCTAAATTTATAGCACAGCCAACACTGGCGCTGTCATCTTGCCCGACGCTGGTGGAATCAGGCGTTGCGCCACGCCATGTAGATTTAAGACCGTTCGTATTGTCTGGCAAAGAAGTTCGTATTGTACCGGGCGGCCTTACGCGGGTAGCGCTCAACGAAGGCTCTCTGGTGGTTAATTCCTCACAGGGTGGTGGCACTAAAGACACTTGGGTACTGGAGGACTAAATCATGCTATCACGCACTGCTGAAAATTTATATTGGATGGCACGTCACATTGAACGCGCCGAAAACACCGCTAGAGTCCTGGATGTGGCGCACCGCACATCGTTATTGCCGCTGGATATTGAAGGCAGCGAAGCCTATTTGTGGTTTGCACCGCTGAATATAACCGGTTGCGCCGATGGTTACGAAGTCAAGTATGGGCTGGCCAAGGCAGATACCGTCACCCATTATATGGCATTAGACCCTGATAATCCGGCCAGCATTTATAGCTGTCTGCGGCTTGCACGCGAGAATGCACGCACCGTACGCGGCGCAATTACTTCGGAAATGTGGGAAGTCATCAACGACACCTGGCTGGAAGTCAATCGCCTGCCACGGCAGATGGATTATGAAAAACTCCGGGATTTTTTCGACTGGGTCAAGAATCGCTCGCATCTGTTTCGTGGCGTAACGTTGGGGACTATAATCAAAGATATTGGACTCAGCTTCATTAAGCTGGGTACTTTTCTCGAACGCGCCGATAACACTGCACGCATACTGGATGTGAAATATCATATTCTACTGCCCAGCGTGAGTGATGTCGGCGGCGCGGCTGATTATTACCAATGGGGCTCATTGCTGAAATCCGTCAGTGCTTTCGAAGCTTACCAAAAAATATATCGTGACGTAATTTCGCCGCAGCGAGTCAGCGAGTTGTTAATTTTCAGAGACGATATGCCGCGTTCGCTACATGCTTGTATGAACGAAGTCGAGGCCGCTTTGATCGAGATTAATGGGCTCTCTGGTTTGGAGGCCCGACGTCTTGCCGGTGAACAACATGCTGCGTTGCATTTCGGTCGTACCGAAGATGCGTTTGGCCGGGGCCTACACGAATATCTCACCGATTTTTTGAAAAATACCGCCGTGTTGGGACGAGAGATTCGCGAAGCTTATTTATCGCGCCGCGACAAGCTGTTGGATCGATAATGGCCTATTGAAGATTGGATAAATATATCGACACCAGGAAGCTGTCCGAGAACTTTATTTTATTTTCAGGAGCCAGATATAAACGTAAATACGTAGGGTATCCGATATTTTACTGCCTGAGGTTTTCGGATTGTTGCAGGGTTGACTTGCTTAAACATTAATACAAGCCAACCCTACCTATACCACTCAACCGAAAGGAGGAATCCTGGGCTTTTGAGTGGCTTCGTT
>JAYTJI010000163.1:0-8173 GCA_043731245.1 Methylococcaceae bacterium
TGTTGCGACAGTTCACGCGTGGGCGCGAGTATGAGTGCGCGGGTGCCAAATTTTCTGGAGGGCAAAGTGAGTAGATGATGCAGTGTAGGCAAAAGAAATGCTGCTGTTTTACCACTGCCGGTTTCGGCACTGACCAGTAAATCTTTATGCTCTAAAGCTAAAGGGATGGCCTGTTGTTGCACAGGAGTCGGTTGCTCAAAACCTAGCTTACTAACGGCCATGAGCAGAGATTCGGCAAGCAATAAGCTTGAGAATGATGGAGAGGTGTCTGTTGGATTCGGCTGCATGAATTTTAAGTCGTTGCTGCGCTTACGCAGGTGAAGAAAAGCGGCTATTCTTAAGTATTATAAGCTTTTTGGCATCAGGGTTATGATTTAAATTACTCAGTATTGCTAATCAGGCTTTAACTGTTAAGCTTAGCTAAAATGTTTATTTACTCACACCTGGGCAAAAACCATGATACCGATAAGAGATACAGCGCCATGCTATTCAAGACCTTATGTAACCTGGGGAATAATGGCGGTCTGCATTAGCATTTTTATCGCCATGAATTTAATGCCTGATCAAACCGCTATCAGCCTGCTTAATCGTTATGGCATGGTACCTATTCGCTATTCAGGTCATTATATGGGCCTGCCGTTTGATGGCTATTTATCGTTTTTGACCAATTTATTTTTACATGCAAGTTGGACGCATCTGCTTGTGAATATGTGGTTCTTGTGGATTTTTTCAGATAATGTCGAAGACCGGATGGGCCGACTTCCTTTTTTGATCTTTTATTTAGTGTGTGGTTTTTTTGCGACCATCCTGCAATGGTATTTTGATCCAACCCTTACAATTCCGGTTATTGGCGCGTCGGGTGCGATAGCCGGTGTGTTGGCTGCTTATTTTTTCCTATACCCACTTGAGCGTGTTATCGTGTTCTTCCCGCCCATAGTCGTCAATGTACCGGCCATTGCTTTTTTGGGCTTGTGGGTTTTGCTACAACTGCATAATGCAACCACCTCAATTATTGAGGGTACTGCCGCTAATGTCGCTTGGTGGGCGCATTTAGGCGGCTTTGTTGCCGGGTCTGTTTTGTATCGTTTTTTCCTCAAGAAACAAGAAAAATAAAATATTTTGATCGCTTTAAGGTATAATTTTGGGTTTGAAAAAGTCCGGCTTTTTGACAAAAATAACAGCAGTCCGCATCTTTCTTGCTGATTAAAAAAAAGGCCTTTTAAAGTTATCAGGTAGTGAGTAATTATGAAAAAAGTTAATGTTGCGTTGGTGAGGCTGCTTCAGTTTGTGGTTTTTGTACTGTTTACATTTATGGTAATAGCCTATTTTGGCGCTATGGTTTTACTGCCACTGGATGCTATTGCATTGCTTATAAAGTTCTTGGGTGTTTTTGGTCTTCATGGCTTTATCGGGGCATTGGTTGCCATCCCGGCTGTAGGTTATTTGTGCTTAATGATTTATAAAACCCCCGGACTTTGCAAAATGGTTATTGATACCGGTATTGACTTGGTCAAGACCGGTAAATTAAAAGTTGAAGCGTTTAATGAAATTGCCGACGCGGTAAAAGCTTAAGCGTTTAATTTAAAGACAAAGGGTGTGCCGCTTTTGGCATACCCTTTTTTTGTACCATTTTTTAAATGGCTTAATGGATTTGGCTTTACTATTGAATGTCAGCGCTACCTAAAAATGCCATTAATGAAAGTGGATAAGTGCCCTATTTCTTCAATGCAAACTGAGTGCTCCATAACATAGTCATGCCATTGAATGTTATATTCCAAATCATTAAGCGCATGGAATACAGCTTTACCTGATTCAATGGCTACCACTGAATCCAGTATGCCGTGACCCATAAATATCGGCGTAGTGTTGTTAACAGCTGATCGTTCGGTTTTTAACTGCCCGATGGTCGGCAAATAAGTTGACAAGCCGATAATGCCTGCCAGTTTGTGCGGGTATCTTAACCCGGCATGTAATGCAATCACGCCGCCTTGAGAAAATCCGGCAAGCAAAATATGTTCAGCCGGAATACCTTTATCCATTTCCTGCTTAATGAGCTGTCCAACCGCTTCCCCTGATTTATAAATCCCCGCCATATCAACTTTGCGTTCCAGCGACATCTCTAAAATATCGTACCAGGCACGCATTTCCATCCCGCCATTAATCGTGACAGGCTGAATGGGTGCATTGGGGAAAATAAAATGGATGCTGGACACTACGTTTAAATGCAGCTCGGAAGCCATGCTTTCAAAGTCGTGCCCATCTGCACCTAATCCATGTAGCCATATTACAGAATACTTGTGAGCTGATTTCGGCTGAATTTCTATTGTGCTAAGTTCATAATTCATAAGTTTTTTCCATAAAGTCGTTTAGTAATGAGTTTAATTTTTAAAGCGACTGCCAAAAGTTCCCCTGACATTTCGGCAAATCCGGATTCATAAAATCCCAAGACTGGGCATCGGCGACCCACATATCTTTCTGCGGTTTAAAAATACTGGGATCATCAAGGGTTGCCGCAGCAACAGGCCGTATTTTTGTAAAGGTACTGTTTCTACCAAACAAAGCGGTTCCGCATTCAGGGCAAAAAGCACGGTACAGCGTGTTGCCACTTGCGGCAAGGGTCGGATACTCTTTATAAACGCCACTTATGGTAAGAGCTGCATCAGACACGAACATCAGCGCTATATAAGGTGCTCCAACCGCTTTTTGACACGTTCTGCAATGACAATTCACGCTAGCGACGGGCTGGGCTGAAATTTTATATCTGACTAAACCACAAAGACACCCGCCGCTTATGGGAAGTTTCATATTGTTGTCCTTATATGTGAAGTGCTGGATGCTAAAAATTAGTAGAATGAGCAATTGTAGCTGTTTATATCAAATCCTGAACTATGTTAAGTGATATTGTTTTAATTTTCATTGTGTGTTTTGCCTATGGATACTGGTTTAACGCCCAGAAAGCAAAAGAGATTGCGCTGGCAACAGCCAAAAACCATTGCCTGGCTATGGAGGTACAGATGCTGGATGACTATGTTGCGTTAAATGGCCTTAGTCTAAAAAGAGATAAAGCAGGAAAAATACAGCTATCCCGAACATTTCTTTTTGAGTTTTCGTCAACCGGCAATGAGCGCTATAACGGAGCTGTACTAATGCTGGGTCGTAAAGTTAGTGCCATTAATATGGAGCCCTACCGAATTGAATAGTCAGGCGAGTTTATATGATGGATTATTGTTGAGTAATATCAGGGAATCTCTAAAAATTGCACTTCAACTGTTCGAAGCATGAATAGGCACCTTTAGAGGTTCCCACAAGCATTAATTAGCGGGTCGATTACAGGATTTAGGTATAGCTTAAAAACAACGGGTTATAAAACAAAATCCCTGCTTTTATAAGGTTTGCCAAGACTGTCAAAGCACATTGGTCGGGGATTGTTCATTTTGTCACATCACACATCACGAACGGTGTTCATGAAGGTATTAATTGTAAGATTCAACTGGCTAAGCGCCGAGCCATACGTTATCGCAATATTAATAACTTCATCAATATGATATATTTTCTTTGTGGAAATTAAAATTCGATTACCCACTGTATTTCACATAGAGCCGAGAGTTTCTTAAATTTAGCTTTAACCGCCAGTCTTCACAAAACCACACAAAAGCATCAGGATAATCAACCATGACTAACTTTGCCTTAACCGCAATATCCCCCATCGATGGACGCTATGCCGACAAAGTTGAAAAACTGCGCCCTGTATTCAGTGAATACGGCCTGATTCGTTTTCGCGTGCTGGTTGAAGTGCGCTGGCTGCAAGCATTAGCAAAGCATCCGCTGATTACTGAAGTCAACCCATTCAGTGATTTAGCAGATCAACTGTTAAACGCCATCATCAGTAATTTTTCAGAGACCGATGCACAACACGTTAAAGACATCGAAAAAACCACTAACCATGATGTCAAGGCCGTTGAATATTTATTAAAAGAAAAAATAGCGGGCAATGCAGAATTGGAAAGCGTCAGTGAATTCATCCATTTTGCCTGTACTTCGGAAGACATCAATAATCTGTCTTACGCATTAATGCTAAAAGAAGGCCGCGAAATTATCGTAGCGCAAATCAGCGACTGTATAAACGCTCTCAAAAAACTGGCTATAGACACCGCAGGCCAGCCCATGTTGTCGCGTACCCACGGACAATCGGCGACACCGACCACAGTAGGCAAGGAATTCGCCAACGTCGCCGCACGTATGCTGCGCCAACAAGAACAACTGCAATCCGTGAGTCTATTAGGCAAAATAAACGGCGCAGTGGGCAACTATAATGCGCATTGCGTGGCTTATCCTAATGTCGATTGGGTGGAATTTTCCCAAAACTTTGTTGAATCACTAGGGTTGCAATTTAATCCC
Organism: Methylococcaceae bacterium; assembly: GCA_043731245.1. Taxonomy (GTDB): domain Bacteria; phylum Pseudomonadota; class Gammaproteobacteria; order Methylococcales; family Methylomonadaceae; genus Methylobacter_C. The sequence goes on from JAYTJI010000163.1 coordinate 4,399, forward strand.
TACACTATCCAGATTGAACCGCACGATTATATCGCTGAGTTTTTCCACGCCTTATCACGCTTTAACACCATTCTGCTGGATTTTGACCGCGACATTTGGGGGTATATTTCCTTAGGCTATTTCAAACAAAAAACCATTGCCGGAGAAATTGGCTCCTCCACCATGCCGCACAAAGTCAACCCGATTGATTTTGAAAACTCGGAAGGTAATTTAGGCATAGCCAATGCCTTGTTTGCCTTTTTGGCGGAAAAATTACCTGTGTCACGCTGGCAACGTGATTTAACCGATTCCACAGTGCTGAGAAACATCGGCGTCGGTATCGCTCACACCAGCATCGCCATACAAGCCAGTTTAAAAGGCATTTCAAAATTACAAATCAATGTTGATACCATTGAAGCCGACCTTAATGCTAACTGGGAAGTGCTGGCTGAGCCGATACAAACCGTGATGCGCCGTTACGGTATAGAAAAGCCCTACGAGAAACTGAAAGAACTCACCCGGGGCCAGCGGATTACACCTGAACAAATGCAGGCGTTTATTGAAAAACTGGAAATTCCGGCAGAAGCCAAAGCTACCTTGCTAGAGTTAACGCCGCGCAATTACACGGGCTATGCTGAAAAACTGGCTAAAGAAATTTAGTTGATATAACGCAAACACTTAAGACGTGAACATTCTGAAGCAAAATTAACGTAATAGGAAGCGTGGCGAGGTATGCAGCGTAACACCATTTTTTTATTTGGGAGCGACTAGCTGGTTATTCTTTGACAACAAGATATATTTTGATTAAATTAATCATAGTAATTAAATTAATTAATATTGGAGGTTATCATGGAGATATGCAATGCAAGCGATGCCAAAAGAGAATTTGGAGAAATGTTACTGAAAGTCCAAAAAGAGCCTGTCGGTATCAATAAAAACGGCAAGCCTGTCGCTGTTATGGTTTCTGCAAGCGAATATCAAGAATTACAGTTTTTAAAAGAACAATGGCTAAAATCAGAGCTACAAAAAGGCTTGGATGATTTACATGCGGGTCGAATTAAAGATGGTCAAGATGTGATTGATCGTCAAAGACAGCGAATAACGAATGCCGCACTATAAGTTTACCGAACAAGCTGAACGTGATCTTGATGCAATTGTTGAATATACTTTAGAAAATTGGGGGCGATCCCAAGCCATAAAATATGTGGACGGGTTGGAGGTATTGCTTGGAAAACTTGCACTTACGCCTTCGCCGGGCATAAGCCAAGATGGAATCTTTAAGGGCTTATTGAGTTTCCCTTATGTGAGTCATATTGTGTACTATATGAAGAACCCTGACGGTGTTACGATTATCAGAATTCTACATAAGCGCATGGACACAAAAAGACATCTCTGAGCGGGGCGGAATCCAACATCCGGCGCAATACGGCTATCGCTTATTGCGCCTTACCGTGTTTACGGGTTGGTACTTTTGGAGGCGCTTCACACAAAACCCCTATCTTATTGGCGCCTTACGATTGTGACTTACGGGTTACAATAGCAAGTGTGGGTAACGGAGAGTTCAGTCTGAGTCACAGACCTTATGCCTAAGGGCGAACACGACTTCTCCACTACCCTCCCGATGATCAGCCGGGGATTCTGGTTTTTTTAAGTTCCAGAATCAAGATATAAGGGCGGAACGGCTCCCAATGAATCGTTGAAGCTTACTTGATCTCCATGGCAATATTTCATTTAATTTGATCATACAAGGCGGATTATTTGTAGGGTGGATTCGCCGACAGGCAATCCACCACAGACTGTCATCGGCGTTGTGCGTTGATTGGGGGTTTGCTACGCGAAACCGCCCTACGGCTCTAATCACTACGCATTATTAGTTACCGGAGAAAACCATGCAAACAGTAAAACAAGCAGCACAGCAGCTGATTGAACAGGTATCAGATCAGGCCAGCTGGGATGACATCATGTATGAGTTATATGTGAAGCAGAAGCTGGAAAAAGGTCTTAAGGCGGTGTCCGATGGCCGTATTGTGTCCCAAGAGGAGGCCAAAAAGCGGTTGTTGGGCAATGCGGGTTAATTGGACGGAACCGGCGCTGGAGGATTTGGCATGGATTCAGGCCTATATCGCCAAGGATTCCCCCGTATTATGCCAAGCAATTCATAGAGCGTATTTTTGAAGCGGCTGAAGCGCTGAAAGATTTCCCGGAACTGGGAAGAAAAGTGCCAGAAGCTGAAGCCACTGAAAATATCAGGGAATTGATCTTCCAAAGCTACCGGATTATGTACCTCAACCAAAACAGCCTCGTATTCATCCTGGCCGTGATCCACGGCAGCCGGGACTTGGCGAGCATGGAACAGAAGCCTTGGGCGGTGGGATAAGGATCAGTCAAGTAGCAATCACATTCGGTGGGTTATACCTTCTGTAAAATCATAAAATCAATTCAACCTGACCCCATCGATCTTATAACATTATGATATTTTATCTACAAATAGACAGACCTACATCCCACTGAGTGGAGTTAAAGAATGAGCTACGCAGAATTGATCGAAAGATTACAGACACTCCCAGAGGCTAAACAAGCTGAGGTTTTCGATTTTGTTGAATTTTTGGCGAACCGCAATCAGGTTGAACGCAGCCAACAGAAAACCCTTGAGGAATCGTCCTTGGCTTCCATGATGAAAAACCCACTGGTTGTAGCTAATTTCAAAGCGTGACGGGGGGTTGCAAACCCCGACCGGCGCAGATATTTCGATGATACGCAATAATTGAACAATACGGCCGGAGCCCAAACGTTTCGGACGGGTGTCCGGCCTTGGAGGCAATTGATATGAACAGAATGCACAGTCCGGCACACCCCGGAGAAGTATTACCGGAATGGCTACCGGAAGGTATGACGATAACCTTAGCGGCAAAGGAATTACAAATTTCACGCATCACTCTTTCCAAGGTGCTGAACGGTAAGTAACCCGACACGTCGAAGCCTGTATTGCCGGGTTACGCTACGCTAACCCGACCTACATACTGACCATTATCAATCCCTTCATCCAATCTCCTGATTAGCAAGATGCTTCAGCTAGCCCCAAAATTCGTCGTTCCGGCAGGGATTACCGGAACCCAGCCTCCAAGAAAGGCTTGTAAACATTACATCCATGTAATTTGGATGTCGGCAATCCCTGCCGGTATGACGGCTCAGCTGAAGCATCTTGCTAATCAGGTCCAATCTTGAATCCATGACTTCTCTCTCATGTTTTGTAAGCCGTTATGATCTTCAAACGTTTAGGTCGGGGTTGCAAACGGGTGTGATTAAAAATGCGGTTTTTTCATTCGGGTAGGGTGCGCTGTGCGCACTACACGCCACCTTTGCCGCCGAAAAGGTGCGCACAGCGCACCCTACCCAATTACTAGCCTGAGACTAAACCGCACTTTTAATCGCACCCCTTTATATATGCGTAGTTGACATCTTACGGCAGTTAGCCGTAAGATGTCATTTTGATTATTAAGTTCGGTGATTATAATGTTGCCAACCACTCCAACCACTGCGCGTCTTGAGGCGCGAATCAGTACGGATCTACATGCTAGCATTAAGCTTGTTGCAGAGATGCAAGATCGCAGCATGACGGACTTTATTGTGTCAGCAATGCAGGAAGCTGTCCAACGTGCCATTGAGCAGCGAGATGTAATTAAATTATCTTTGGCAGACCAGACACGTTTTGCGAATGCCGTACTTTCACCACCCGCAATTAGCCCTGCTTTAAAACGTGCATTTGCTAAACATCGTGACATGGTTATTGCTGAGT
>JAYTJI010000164.1:0-5376 GCA_043731245.1 Methylococcaceae bacterium
TATTTAAAACAATTAATGAACGAGACCTAAAAAGCGGCTGAGTTATAAGAATTTATTTTTCCTTTTTTCAGACTCATTTATCTATTGGAATATACTGCCCTATCTTATTTGCGATTGCACTTATGAGTTGAATGTAAGTTTTCAAAAAACACTGTAATTTTTTAATAATGCTTGAAAGCTTTGTAGTGCAGTTACGACTAATTTATATGACTAATTAATATGTTGTTAAGGAAACCTCTAAAAATTGCAATTTTAAAGGCTCCCTTAACGGCCTAATTGTACCAATGCTAACATAGCTGCCAATACCCTCAGTAAGTTAAAATAGAAAAAAATGAATTCATTCTGTAAAATAAAAATATCAGTTATATTGATACTCTTAAGCGCCACAATCCACGCATCAGAGACGGACGAACAAGTGCCGATAGGTTCTTTTTCGCTGGGGTCAATTGAACACTGGGAAGCCAAGGAATTTAAAGGTGAGACCAGCTATTACACCGTCGTCTTAGAAGGAATCAGTGTCTTAAAAGCAGAAAGCACTAACAGCGCTTCAGGGCTATTTAAAGAGCAGCGCATTGATTTGCAAAAGACACCGATTATGAATTGGCGCTGGCGCATCGAAAACCGGCTCGGTAACATCAATGAACAAGCTAAATCCGGCGATGACTATGCCGCAAGAGTTTATGTGGCAGTCAGTGGCGGCTTGGCATTTTGGCAAATCAGGGCTATCAATTATGTTTGGGCAAGTACTTCGCCTAAAGGTAAAATTTGGCCCAATGCGTTTGCAGGTGATCGCACCATGATGGTTGCACTCCGATCTTCAAGCGACGATACCGGTATCTGGTATACAGAAAAACGCAACATTCTTACCGATCTTAAACAACAATTTGGTGAAGATATACGCTATATTGACGCCGTTGCCATCATGACTGACACTGACAATACACAAGGTAAAGTTACGTCTTATTACGGTGACATTTACTTCAGTAAAAACTAATTAATAAAACTACAGATTATGCATGGAACATTACCCTACCTGGAACAGACTGATTTTCCGTCCATCAGCAGAAATGCCCTGGAAATACTCCAGGTAAATCTGGGCTACTTGTGTAACCTAAGCTGCACCCACTGCCATGTCAACGCGGGGCCAAAGCGCACTGAATTAATGGATAAGGCCACTGTGGATCTGATTCTTGAGTTTATTAAAAAAGAAAACATTCATACGCTTGATTTAACCGGTGGTGCTCCGGAAATGAATCCACACTTTAACTACCTGGTTATGCGTGCCAGAGAAATAGATGTTACCGTTATCGACCGTTGCAATCTGGTTATTCTTGAAGAACCGGGTTATGAAGAGATGGCTGAATTTCTTGCCACTAATAAGGTAGTGATTACGGCTTCGTTACCTTGTTATATTGAAGATAACGTTGATAAGCAGCGCGGTAAAGGGACTTTTAATGCAAGTTTGGCCGCGCTAAAAAAATTAAACAGCCTCGGTTATGGGCAAATCGACAGTGACTTGCAACTGAATCTTGTGTTTAATCCACAAGGCATACAATTGCCGCCAGAACAAAAGGCGCTGGAAAAGGCTTATAAAGAACACCTGCAAGCACACTATGGTATCGTTTTTAACAAACTTTTTGCCTTGACCAACCTGCCTATCCAGCGTTTTGGCAGCATGTTGATTAGCAAGGGCCTGTTTAATGACTATTTACAATCATTAAAAGACAGTTACCGGCAGGAAAACCTACCCAGCGTTATGTGCCGTAATACCTTGAGTGTAGACTGGCAAGGCTTTGTCTATGACTGCGATTTTAACCAGATGCTACAACTACCCTTAGGGGCGAACCCCTCAAGTAAAACTCATTTAAGTGAGTTAAGCAGCCTGTCATCATTAACGGGCTCAGCCATTACAGTTCGCCAGCATTGTTATGGCTGCACGTCAGGGCAAGGCAGTAGTTGCGGGGGAGCGTTGGACTGAACAGACCACAGCACCGTGCAAGCTTCAATAATAATAAAAACTTCTCACTAAAAAACTTAACCTTAAGCCATCTTGCGTTAAGTTAAAAGCCATAATAACTATTCGAAAGGAATAAAAATGACCGTAGAAACAGGTGTTTTAGAACGCTATTCAGCAGGCGCAGAATCAATACAGGCCGATTTATGCTGTCCGGTAGACTATGACCGTGAATTACTGGCAATCCTGCCTCAGGAAATTATCGACAAAGATTACGGCTGCGGTGACCCGTCACGCTATGTAAAAAAAGGCGATGTAGTGCTGGATTTAGGCTCCGGCTCCGGCAAAATCTGTTACATGGCTGCGCAGTTAGTAGGCGATAAAGGTAAGGTTATTGGCGTCGATATGAATGATGACATGCTGGCACTTGCCCGTAAATATCAAGACGAAATGGCTGAGAAACTGGGTTCAAACCGGGTTGAATTTGTCAAAGGGCAAATTCAGGATTTAGCGCTGGATTTGGCAGCGATGAATAAACATTTGGCGCAAAATCCTGTGCATAAAGCAGAAGACATTATTGCGTTACGTGCATGGCAGGAAAAACAAAGTAAAGAAGCGCCATTAATTGCAGATAACTCGGTAGATTTGGTGGTTTCCAATTGCGTGCTCAATCTGGTTCATGACAGCGATAAGGAGCAATTGATTCAGGAAATTTTTCGCGTCGTCAAACCGGGTGGCCGTGTGGCTATTTCAGATATTATCAGCGATGAATATGTGCCTCAACATTTAAAACAGGATCAACAGTTGTGGAGCGGCTGTATTTCCGGTGCGCTACAGGAACATGAATTTTTAGAGGCTTTCATCAAAGCAGGTTTTATTGCCGTCAGTTACGATAAATGGGAAAACCAGCCTTGGCAGGTTGTTGAAGGGCTGGAATTTCGCTCAGTAACCATAACTGCGGTAAAACCGCAGAACGAGCCCTGCATCGATAAAGGTCATGCTGTTATTTATCGCGGCCCCTATTCTGAAGTGTATGACGATGAAGGTCATGTCTACCTGAGAGGACAGCGTATGGCCGTCTGTGAGCGCAATTACAAGCTACTCACCAACGAGACTTATGCCAGTGACTTTATCGGTATCGCACCCGCTGAAGAGCAAGCAGGTAAACCATGGTGCTGTGCTACAGGCACACTGCGTGCAGTTGCAGAAACCAAAGGCGGAAAGCATCAGGATAAATCCAATTCAGGCGGCAGTTGCTGTTAAGCAATATCAGTTATAAGACGATAACTCAACTTTATTAAGGCATACAGTCTTAAGGTTAGGTTTGAGATGCTGTTTTAACACCTAATTTACGTACGAATGGGTTGGATTGCGAAAATATGCAATGCACCCCAACCTCTATCCCTTAAAACAAATCATATCAGAATGGCCTGGCATCAAATTTCCGTTATTACCAATGAAAACACCGCCCCCCAACTTGCTGATTTTTTCAGTAATCTTGGCGCAGTATCCGTCACTTATATGGATGCTGAAGACGAACCGGTTTACGAACCGGCTATTGGTGAAACCAAAATATGGAGTAATACGCAAGTAATTGCGCTTTATGAAATGGACGCTGAACCTGAGCTTATAAAAACACTGGTATTAAGGCAGTTTAAGGAAGATGACTTACATAACTGGCTGCATGAACAGGTGGAAGATCAGGAATGGGAACGTGCCTGGATGGAATTTTATAAACCGATGAAATTTTCCGATAGGCTCTGGGTTTGTCCAACTGATCAGGAACAAATTGAAGCAGGTACGGTTTGTTTGACACTTGATCCGGGCTTGGCATTTGGCACCGGCACACATCCAACTACGGCTTTATGCCTGGAATGGCTGGCCAGCCATGACTTAACGGGTAAAACTGTCATCGATTACGGCTGCGGCTCAGGCATATTAGCGGTTGCCTCGATATTACTGGGTGCCAAGATCACACACGCTGTAGATATTGACCCGCAAGCCATCACAGCGACGCAGGATAATGCGTTAAAAAACAAGGTACAGGACAACATTGCCTGCTATCTGCCCGAACAGTTTTCGCCGGTGCAAGCTGATGTGATTTTAGCCAATATTTTAGCCAAGCCTTTGGTAGATATGGCCGAACAAATCAGTGATCTGGTTGTTTCGGGTGGCCAACTGGTTTTATCGGGCATTTTGCATGAACAGGCGGAATCGGTAATAGCCGCCTATCAACCTTTCATCAGCTTCAATCCGCCTGTACAACAGGAAGACTGGATCAGATTAGACGGCATCAAGCGCTAGCCAGCCATGTTTACCCGCTGCCCTAACTGTCAAAAAACACAGCCGCTGACTGTAGCGCAATTACGCAACAGCCGTGCAATCGTGTTTTGTGATGACTGCTTAATACTATTTGACGCACTGGAACTACTCAGCGACACGGCAAACGAGCCGTCCAAAGAAATCGAAGCCAGCAATGAAACACTAACGACCACCGTCTTACCTTGGGAAAAAGAGCACCTACCTAACCCCGCTTATTGGCGATTCGGAGTTTTACTCGCGGCATTGCTACTAACTGTACAAGCTGTTTATTTTGAACACGCAGCTTTCATCCAGAATCCAAAATTCCGTTCTGTGCTGGAAAAACTCTGTCAACCGCTTAGTTGCCAGTTACCAGTATACAAAAATCTGGCTGAATTCACGGTTATGCAAGGCACGTTTACGCCCTTACCAGACGGTAACTACACATTCACGGCAGTTATTAGCAATCAGGCTTCTTTTGCACAAGATTACCCCAACATTCAGCTGATCTTGCAAGACTATACCGGCAGATCGTTTACCCAACGGATTTTTCATCCACAAGAGTATTTATCTGAAAACGCCATGGCGGCTAATATGCCACCCGATGCAACCATAGCCATCAGCCTGAAAATTGCCGCGCCGAAAACGCCCGTCGGCGGTTATAACTTCGAACTTACTTATTAAAGATTCAAGAAAAGTGCCACTTAATCTCGGCTAGTAATTTGGTAGGGTGCGCTGTGCGCACCTTTTCGGCGGCGGCAAAGTGGCGTGTGGTGCGCACAGCGCACCCTACCAACGCTCAAGATTTCTTCCGTTGGCCGAAAATGACAGTACAATCAAGCGCATTACGTAAAAATGCTGAATAGTTACGATTCAAGAAAAAACCGCTTTGCGACTTTGTTCCTTGTACCTTTCACCCTAACGCTAAAAACATCAATATGGCATATCCAGATATTTATCTAAAAAAGAACGAAGACAAACGCTTACTTAAAGGGCATTTGTGGATTTTCAGTAACGAAGTTGACACGCAGCGCTCACCGCTGGAACAGTTTTCAGCGGGCGACCTGGTGCAGGTAAAAAGTGTCGATGGCAAAGTCCTGGGCACAGCTTACGTCAATCCG
>JAYTJI010000165.1:0-1325 GCA_043731245.1 Methylococcaceae bacterium
TCGCAAAAATAAACCACCACACCTTACAATCTTAACTACTCAGCAGCCAAGAATAGAACGCAGATGACGCAGATGACGCTGATTATTATGATTAACATAAGATTTTTCATGATTTATCTGTGTTTATCATAATAATCAGCGTCATCTGCGATCCATTGTATTTAATAGCCAGGTATTTTATTTATTGCGAGTTGCCTAACTGCGGTTTTCAGGTTAAATGGGATTTACTGATAACATCTCCGAATTTAGCAGGTGTTATCTTGAGTCGATTAGTCCACAGTAGCAATGTAACTACCCTCTTACTATCCTCAAACGCTTAGTAAATCAACACTACCCGAACCACTGTGTCTATGTGATAATAATCAGTTCAGTTAGCCGACATTTTTCTAACCTAAAGGCATAATAATGGATGAGAACAAAAAGAAAGCACTAGGCGCAGCGCTAATGCAGATTGAGAAGCAGTTTGGTAAAGGCTCCGTCATGCGTATGGGCGATGTGGCCGCTTCTCGTGATATTGATGTAGTGTCTACAGGTTCTTTGGGGTTAGATATTGCATTGGGCTGTGGTGGCTTACCGCGCGGGCGTGTCATTGAAATCTATGGCCCTGAGTCGTCAGGCAAAACTACCCTGACATTACAGGTCATCGCCGAAATGCAAAAACTCGGTGGCACTGCCGCATTTGTTGATGCTGAGCACGCCTTAGACCCTAGTTATGCCGAAAAAATCGGCGTTAATGTCGATGAATTACTGGTTTCCCAACCGGATACCGGCGAACAGGCATTGGAAATTACCGACATGCTGGTGCGTTCGGGCGCGGTAGATGTGGTTGTCATTGATTCGGTGGCGGCATTAACGCCCAAAGCTGAGATTGAAGGTGATATGGGTGATTCCCACATGGGCTTGCAAGCACGTTTGATGTCTCAGGCTTTACGGAAATTAACGGGCAACATTAAACGATCTAATACACTGGTTATTTTTATTAATCAGATCAGAATGAAAATCGGGGTTATGTTCGGCAGCCCGGAAACCACCACCGGGGGTAATGCGCTTAAGTTTTATGCCTCGGTACGCTTGGACATTCGACGTATAGGTTCGGTTAAAAAAGGCGATGAAGTTATCGGCAATGAAACGCGGGTAAAAGTAGTAAAAAACAAAGTTGCGCCGCCTTTTAGACAGGCCGAGTTCGAGATTTTATACGGGGAAGGTATTTCCTTTATGGGCGAACTGGTTGATCTTGGTGTTAGTTACGGATTCATTCAAAAAGCGGGTTCCTGGTATAGCTATGGCGACGAAAAAATCGGCCAGGGCAAAGACAATGTAAAAAT
>JAYTJI010000166.1:0-5494 GCA_043731245.1 Methylococcaceae bacterium
GGCGAACATGGAAAATTCGATTTGCTCACCCTGGGCGCTGACGGTAAAGAAGGCGGCGAAGGCGAAGACCAGGATATTGTTAGTTGGCAATAATACTTAAGGGCCAAGGAACGAAGGTCAAGGTAAAAAAAGCTTGGCGCTCAAACGAGGGCTTCACTCTGCTTGAACTCACCGTCGTGTTGTTTATTGTCGTGCTAGGCTTTTCCGCTGTTGGCATCAACCTGTCTTCGGGTAATGATGCCACAGAACTTAAGGCGGCAGCCCGTGACATTGCTTCAGCTCTTCGCTTTGCGAGAGGTCAGGCTTTGATCTCGCATCAAGAAACAACCGTTACCATTGACCTTGCCGAGAACAGCTACACAGTCAGTGGCCGGGACGAAGTTTATGCTATCCCTCAGGCTATGGATGTCACTGTAGTCACTGGACAAAAAGAGCTAACCGGCGACGGTTTAGGGAGCATCCGCTTTTTTCCCGACGGCTCCTCTACAGGCGGTAGAATTACACTGGAGCAAGGCAAAGCCGCTCAGCAAGTCGATATAAACTGGTTAACCGGGCAAATTGAACTTAATGAAACCGACGCCAATAAATAAACAACAGGGCTTTTCTTTACTGGAAATCCTGATTGCATTTTCGATTCTCGCGCTGTCATTAGGCATTTTGCTAAAGATATTTTCCACCGGCGTTAATACCGCTATCGTTGCCGAGGACTATACCGCAGCCGTTCAAATTGCTGAAAGCCTACTCGCCAAAACAGGTGTGGAAACGGCATTGCAAACTGGTCAGGCTTCGGGGCTGGAAAATGAAAAATATCATTGGCTGGTTGAGGTTAGCCCGTTTGCGTTTAATTCTGAGAAGGTTGATACCACGGCTATAACGGTAGCCCTTTCTAAAGTTAAAGTCACCGTAAGCTGGGGTGATAATAATACCAATGACCGGCAAGTTGAACTAAGCACTTTAAAACTGGCCAATAAGCCGTTATGAGCACAAGCCAGGATACCAGGTGCAAGGTTCAAACAACCCGTTATTGTAACCCTGCCCCTAAAGGCTTTACTCTAATCGAAGTGCTCATTGCCATGACACTGTTAAGCATTATGGTCGTGTTACTGTTCACCAGCTTAAAAATTTGTGCTGACAGCTGGGAGAAGGGCGAAAGCAAAATAACCGATGTCAATGAAGTTGCCGTTGTTTATAATTTTTTTCAGCGGCATTTGTCTGTAGCAAAACCGTTATGGAATGATTTATCGGCTGAAGAAAAGACCTTCTCTTTCCAAGGTAAAGCCCAGTCCTTGCAATTTGTTTCTGCATTCCCTGCAAGCGCAGACAGATCAGGCCTGCAACTGTTTTCCATACACCTGCAAGAAGAAGATAGCGGGCAGCAGGTTGTTGTGACTGTAGTCCCATTTTTTCCGGTGGCTGAAGGCGAAGAATGGCACGAAGAAGAAGTGACACTAATAAAACAGGTAAGCGATTTCAAGCTGGCCTATTTTGGCACTGACAGTAACGGGAGCGACGCCGTGTGGCAGAATGAATGGGCAAATAAGGAAATTCAGCCGCAATTAGTTAAAATCAACATCCAACTGGAAAATAAAATTTATTGGCCGGAGATGATTATTGAACTTAAGGTTGCGGACTCAGATGATGGCACAGACCTTGATACACAGAACACACAAGATGCAGAAGATACACAAGACGTAACCGAACCCGAAACCGAGGCCATCGAGTGATCAGGCAATCCGGTCTGGCGCTGGTTCTAGTGTTGTGGGTATTGAGTTTGCTGATTATTATGGCAGGCAGTTTTGCTCTCAGTATGCGCCGGGAAGTGGCTGTTATTGAGGGTATTAAAAGTAATGCCCAAGCCGTAGCCGTTGCCGAATCAGGCATTGCAATGGCAGAAATGATGCTGCTGAACCCTGATGAAAATAAACGTTTGCGGACGGACGGCGGTATTTATGAAATAAACGCTGTTGATGCCAAAGTCCGCGTCCGGTTGTTTTCCGAATCCGGTAAAATTGATATTAACAAGGCCGATCAAATTTTATTGCAAGGCTTGATGGCTCATGCCCCTGTGGATTCAGAACAACAAACCAAAATAGTTAATGCTATTCTTGACTGGCGTGATAAAGATGATCTGGTGCGTATCAATGGTGCAGAAAAAAAAGACTATAAAGACGCCGGATTAAGCTATCAACCCAGAAATAAATATTTTCAAACAATCGAAGAGCTGCAGCTGGTATTGGGCATGGATAAGTCGGTATTTTCGTGGCTTGAACCTTTAGTTACCGTTTATTCAGGACAGCAAAAAGTTAATGTACAACTGGCGGCTAAAGAAGTTTTACAAGTAATTCCCGGTTTGGATACTGGTTTGGTAAATGCTTTTATTGTGTCCCGATTAGAAAGCGCTAAGAATAACTTGCCTGTTCCGCCCTCCCCGACCGGTTCAGAACAAAACAATGCAGCCGAACAAAACACTGCGTTCACTGTTGTTTCTGAAGCGCGTCTGGATGATGACTCAAGCGCCCTCATTAGTGCAGTAATAAAAAAATCCGAGGAGCCTCAAAAAACACCCTTTCAGATTTTGAAATGGCAACAAATAACGGCACAAGATGCCTCTTTATTTACCGATGCAATGAATGAATTATTAGTGAAACAATATGCTGAACCTGAATTCAACAATTGATTTAAGTTTTAGACAGTTCTTGCGCTGGTGGCAGCGGGAACTTGATTTTTTAATCCCGGAAAAAATAAAACACCTTATTAGCGACCAACAAGGCGTCATCATCATCACACCTAAAGCTAACCAGTTAGTATTGACCTATGCACGGGATGGACAAATTGAACCGCTACTAACGTTGGATAGAGGTGCTAAAGATTTTACATTTCAAAGTCTCTACGAGAAAGACGAACGTTTAGCTAAAGCGACTATAATACTCAGATTAACGGCCCAAGATGCCATCCAAAAAGAGCTTAGCTTACCCGCCGCCGCAAAAGAAAACCTTTATCAGGTTGTCGCTTACGAGCTTGATCGCTATACGCCATTTAAGGCTGAGCAGATTTATTTTGCCGTTAAGCAGCTGGAAGGTGTAAACGAGCCTGGGCAAATAAGAGCCCTGCTGATACTAACCACCAGAGAAGTCCTTGATGGACTCTACGAAGAGACCAAAGCGCTGGGCTTGTCCCCGCTACTTGCGGATTATGAAGGTTCAGCGAATGCTTTTGATCAACTTGATGATAGTTACAATCTGTTACCCGAACAGCTAAGACAAAAAACTGCAAAAATACCCCGTTTAATTAACACTGCGTTAATATCATTGACCTGTTTTTTGCTAGTGGCCGTTATAGCAATGCCGGTCTGGTTTGAATATCAAACGGTTAACGCATTACAATTAAAAACTGACGCACTGGAAAAGGATGCCAAAAAAGTTAAAGCGTTACAGTCGGATATTGATGCAGTGATAGACGAAACCCGTCAGTTGATTGACGAAAAAAGCGCAAGGCCTCAAGTGATTGCAACGCTAAATACCTTAAGTTCACTCATCAAGGATGATACCTGGCTGAGCTATGTACAATACTCAGACGGGTATTTGCAAATACAAGGGGAGTCACCGGCCGCATCAACATTAATCGCCGTTTTGGAAGCATCTGAACTATTCGTCAATGCCCGGTTTGTTTCTCCGGTTACTCAAGATAGCATTAGCAAGGCTGAGAGATTTCAGATTACGGCTGATGTAGTCAAAGCGGGAGGCTTAGCCAATGGGAAAAAATAAAAAGCTCGATATGTTTGACCCTGCACTACAACAACGCTGGGCTGCCGTAGGTTTATTAATCGCTGTAGCACTGCTTATTATTTTGGTCATTATAGTGCCTGTCATTAGCAAGGGGATGGAGCTACACGAGACTAAAAATAACCTGGTTTTCAGGCTACAGAAGTATGAACGTATTTTAGCGAAAAAAGACACTGTCATCGCCAGCATGGCGGCTATAAAACAACAGCATGAGGGGCAAAGTTATTTTAATAGCCAGAAAACGGATGCTTTAGCATCGGCTGAAATGCAGGAGTTTATAAAAAAAGCCATTGTCGATGCGGGTGGGCAATTAAGCAGCACCCAAGCGCTGCCCGTCAGTAACAAAGGTAAATTTAACCGGATAACCGTTAGCGTGAGAATGACGGGAAGTAGCGAAGTATTACGGACTGTGCTTTACCAGATAGAAACATCCACCCCATTGATTATTATCGACCAAATAGACATAAGGCCGATCCGTGGCAAACGGAATAGAACCACGCGCGAAATCGAGCCCAGCAATCAATTAAACGTTAATTTTCAGGCCGTCAGCTTTATGAGAAAACCAGCAGAATGAACAATAAACTCTTGTCCGTGCTGACTATGGTTTGCATAGCATGTGTTTTAATAATTATCGGTGAATGGTTCTTTGCCGTTAACGCACAAAAGCAAACACTCACTTCAAAACTGGCTGCGCAAACAACAACAGCACCCGATAAAATGCCCGCAATAGAACTGACAAAGCAGCCCGAAGAAAGCTATGTTGATCTGGTGTCCAGACCTTTATTTATTAAAGGCAGAAAACCGGTAAATGAGCCCAGTCCGGAAGAAGCTCTGGCTACCAATGTAGCGAGCACCTTCGATTGGCAACTCAATGGTGTCTATACCATGAAAGATGGTTTATCCGCCTTGTTCAGCCGGGCTACATCCAGAGTCCCTAAAGATAATCATCGTAAGATAATGACAGGCGCTGATCTGGATGGTTGGAAACTGACTGAAATTCGCAAGGATCGTGTCCTATTAAAGCAAGGTAGTCAGCAAAAAGAGTTATTGCTCCGAAAACCAAAACCAAAAACCGCACTCAGGAATCCTATCGCGCCCATACCCATTGACTCCAATATACCCATACCTGGCACACCCAACATAGCTAACATACCCAACAGCACCCAACCCGCAGTAGGCGATCTTGAGAACAGTGAAAATGAAAACTTTTAAAAAAACAGCAACAACAGCCTACCTTCTGATGATGGGTTTATCGCTTAGCAGCTGCTCGTTACTCGGCCCCAAGCACGTTGCTAAATTACCGTTACTTCCGGTACCCAAAGAGCAACCGGACAAACAGCCGAAGGTTGTTTTTAAAGAATTACAAAACAAACCACGCACCGCCGACACTATGAAGCCTGCGAGTGAGTTATTTCCCGGAACAGACCGCTTTGTACCCGGCACCGTACAGCAACATAAAAAAACCGCCCCAAAAGGGGCAGGCTCAATCAACCTGAATTTTGACGAGGCTGATATTGGCGAAGTCGCAAAAATAATCCTGGAGCAGGAACTCCATCAAAGTTATGTACTTAGCCCCAAAGTAGCCGGTAAAGTCACGTTACAAACAACCGAACCCTTAACCAAAGAAGAATTGTTGCCAACCCTGGAAATGCTGTTACGGATGAATAATGCCGCCTTGATTAAGGACGGCAGAATTTACCGTATAGAACCCG
>JAYTJI010000167.1:0-5758 GCA_043731245.1 Methylococcaceae bacterium
CAGGTAAAAAAATCCGCGTAGTATCTATGCCTTCTACCAATATCTTTGATGCTCAAAATGAAGCCTATCGTGAATCAGTATTGCCTTCTGCTGTGACCAGGCGTGTCGCCGTTGAAGCAGGTGTGACCGATGGCTGGTGGAAGTATGTGGGAACCAACGGTAAAATTGTAGGCCTCGATCGTTTTGGTGAATCAGCTCCAGCGGGTCTCCTTTTCAAAGAATTTGGTTTCACCGTTGAAAACGTAGTCAAGCACGTAGAAGCAGTACTTTAGTTTTAAAACAAAATATAGAGTAGTTACACACATTAAATTTGGAGAGAGACCCTCACTTTAGCTGCGTCAGCAGTCTATTATGTTGGGGGTCCTCAAACCACTTCTTCCGACTTTTAGGTGAACAACGTGAAAAAGAATAATTTGACCAGAGGTGTATTTGCGGCATTGTTGTTAGCAAGTACCGTAGCGAGTGCGGAGCAACAATATCCAGCCGCAGACTTCCAGCCGGAAGTGCTTTATCAGGATAGTGATTATATCGCTAAGAATAGCCCTTCAACAGCGGCGGTTAAAGCCCCTGTATCTGCCCCAAAAGCGGCTTCTAGCGCTTCAGAAGGGAATGATGTGGATTCAAAATATCCCGCTGCAAACTTTCAGCCAGAAGTTTTGTATCAAGATACTAACTACAAGCCCAGCGAGTCTTTGAAAACAACTGCATCGAAAGAAGCTGTTGGATCAAGTTCTGAAGAAAGCCAAAGTGTAAGTGATTCTACTGCTAGCACAGAAAAGTCGACTATGCCGAATTATCTGATTGGCTTGGTTGTTCTTGCCTTGGCTGGGTTTTATTTATTCAAAAAAAGCAGTAAAGCTACAGTCCAGAAAAAAGCACCAGCGGCATCTGCAAAAACATCTTATGCACTCACCACGGGTGTTGCGAAGTACTTAAATAAGGTGTCGGGTACTGGTGTTTCAAGGTATCTGGAAAAGCATGTCAAATCAGCATCTGCTACTGGCGTTGCTAAATACATGGCAAAACAAGCAACATCCTCAAAAGAAACGTCAGGGAAAGCAGCAACTGGAGTTGAAAAGTACATGCGCGACCGGGGGTGATCGATGAACCAGAATAGCATGAGCGGTTTGTTTTTACCTGCTGTTGCGGGACTGTTTTTCTTTATGAAGCGACCTAAGGTTGAGGAGCTTGAAGAGAGTAAAGAGGTTTATCCAGTTTACTCCAGAGATCCAAGCGGACTTACTGGCGTTGCCAAGTACTTGAATACTCAGGATGAGATATTATTGGCAATCAAAAATGCAGCGGAGCTAGAAGCCCAGGAGCCTACACAATTGGTGAGTGGAGTAGCCAAATATTTGGAAAGCCATGAGCATAATCCGGTCAGTGGAGTGGCTAAATATTTACTTAGACAAAATTTAGCCGCAAAGCAAAAAAAGGATACAGTTGAGGAAATTGAAGTAACGGGTGTTGAAAAATATTTAAAAAATAAAAAAGAAGCGCCAGGATTGAGTGGGGTAGCAAAATATATGAAGCATCAGGCTAGCTTGCCGCAGCCTAGTAAAGTAGCTAAATATTTAGCTAAACAAGCTGTTTTAGATGCGACCGTAACAAAAGAAATAAGAAAATCTGTAAAACAGTTTGAAGCAACAGGTGTTGCCAAGTATTTACAACATCAGGAAAGTTTGCCTCAACCCAGCAGGGTTGCAAAATATATGGCAAAACAAGCTGCATTGGTTGCATTGAAGGTAAAGCAGGTTGAAGTCGAAGTCACCGGGGTTTCAAAGTATTTGCAGCATCAGGAAAGCTTGCCACAACCTAGTAGAGTTGCCAGGTATATGGCAAAACAAGCCGCTTTAGCTGCAAAGCAAGTCAAGCCATCAATAGTCCAGGTAGGGCCAACCGGGGTTGCCAAGTACTTACAACATCAAGCCAGTCTGCCACAGATAAGCAGGGTTGCAAAGTACATGGTAAGACAAACTTTAGTCGAAAAACAAAAGCCCATTGTAATTGAAACAAGTGTCGATAAATACATGCGCCAACAGGGGTGAGATATCCGAGGCCACAGTTATAGCGTTTCTAGCAAGCTTAGCTTGTGCCTCTTTTCTCCCCATATTTAGTTGGATGGACTTAGAGCATTAAATCCATAACTGATGTGTTTGTCACCGTCTAAATTCAGGCAATCACGAATATATTTGAATATGACGCGTGATTATGCGAAATTTTTAACTTAATATAAATATAAAGGTACCACTCATGGGAAAAAATTTACTAGAACAACTTAGAGAGGTCACTGTTGTTGTGGCAGATACCGGAGACATCCAGGCGATTGAAACTTTCAAACCTCGCGATGCAACCACTAACCCATCGCTAATTACCGCTGCGGCACAAATGCCTCAATACCAAGGTATTGTTGATGATACTCTGAAAGCAGCCAGAACAACATTAGGCCAAGCCGCATCAGCTGCTCAGGTCGTTTCCCTAGCATTCGACCGTTTAGCAGTTTCTTTCGGCCTTAAAATTCTCGAAATTATTCCAGGTCGCGTTTCAACTGAAGTAGACGCCCGACTTTCATTCGACACTGAAGCCACTATTGCCAAAGGTCGTGATTTGATTGCTCAATACGAAGCGCAAAATGTAGGTCGTGACCGTGTATTGATTAAAATTGCCGCTACTTGGGAAGGTATCCAGGCTGCCGCAGTTCTTGAAAAAGAAGGCATTCATTGTAATCTGACGCTATTATTTGGTCTTCATCAGGCTATTGCTTGTGCAGAAAACGGCATTACCCTGATTTCTCCTTTTGTAGGACGTATTCTTGATTGGTATAAGAAAGATTCCGGACGTGATTCTTACGCGCCTGCAGAAGATCCAGGTGTGGTTTCAGTGACTGAAATTTACAACTATTACAAAAAATTTGGTTACAAGACTGAAGTAATGGGTGCCAGTTTCCGTAATGTCGGTGAAATTACAGAATTAGCAGGTTCTGATTTACTGACTATTGCCCCTTCTCTGTTGGCAGAATTGCAAGCGACGGAAGGCGATTTGCCACGCAAACTGGATCCAGTCAATGCAGCTAAAATGTCAATTACAAAACTATCAATAGATAAAGCCACTTTCGACCGTATGCACACTGAAAACCGTATGGCTACCGATAAATTGGCTGAAGGTATCAGCGGTTTCGCGAAGGCGCTGGAAGCGCTTGAAGAGCTTCTTGCTGCTCGTCTGGCTAGCTTGGAAGGTTAATAATTGCTCCAGGCCATTTGGAGCGGAAATTTTAATAACCGCCAATTAAGTGGCTTCGACTTTATCACCCTCAATGTAATAGACTGAAACAGGATTCCTAAATGACACAAAAAATTTTAGATGTAGTTAAACCCGGTGTTGTCACCGGCGAAGATGTACAAAAAATCTTTGCAATTTGCAAAGAAAACAAATTCGCAATGCCAGCCGTTAATGTCATCAATACAGATTCAATCAATGCAGTACTGGAAGCAGCGGCAAAAGTTAAAGCACCTGTAGTGATCCAGTTTTCTAACGGTGGCGCTCAATTTGTAGCTGGTAAAGGGCTTAAGTTGGAAGGGCAGGGAACAGCAATTTTAGGTGCTATTTCTGGTGCTCAACACGTACACCTGATGGCAGAAGCTTACGGTGTACCGGTTATTCTGCACACAGACCACGCAGCAAAAAAATTATTGCCATGGATTGATGGCTTGTTAGATGCCGGCGAGAAACATTTTGCTGAAAAGGGTAAGCCACTATTTAGCTCGCACATGTTGGATTTGTCAGAAGAAAGCCTGAAAGAAAACATTGAAATTTGCGGGGAATACCTAAAGCGCATGTCTAAAATGGGTATGACCCTTGAAATTGAATTGGGTGTTACCGGCGGTGAAGAAGACGGCGTTGATAACAGCGGTATGGACAGTTCCTTGCTGTATACCCAGCCCGAAGATGTTGCCTATGCCTATGAAGAGTTAAGCAAAATTAGTAATCGTTTCACGATTGCAGCTTCTTTTGGTAATGTGCATGGGGTTTATAAGCCAGGTAACGTTAAATTGACGCCCACTATATTGGATAACTCGCAAAAATATGTAACTGAAAAATACGGTGTACCTGTCAATACATTGAATTTTGTTTTTCACGGCGGGTCAGGTTCAACTGCTGCAGAAATCAAAGAATCGATCAGCTACGGTGTCGTTAAAATGAATATCGATACAGATACCCAATGGGCTACATGGGAAGGTATCATGAACTTTTACAAGCAAAACGAAGCTTATTTACAAGGTCAAATTGGTAATCCTGACGGCGAAGATAAGCCTAACAAAAAATACTACGATCCACGCGTTTGGCAACGCGCCGGTGAAGTTGGCATGGTAACCCGTTTAGAACAAGCATTCCAAGATTTGAACGCTGTAAATACATTGTAATACTAGCGAACCTTTAAACAAAAAAGCCGATGTTTTGCATCGGCTTTTTTGTTTATGGTATGTGTAAAAAGATCTTTACTAAATTCGCCTTTGGCCAGGATAATGCTTCTTCACTGGGGTTTATTGGTAAAATCCGATTTTGCTTAGATTTAAGTTGCGGGGTTCAATCACTGGATGCAGAAAATTTTAAGTCTGTTGGTGAGGTAGATATTACAGGCGAAATTCCATTATCTCCACCCGATCTATACTGAGACCTTCTCAGGGTAAACTGTGTATTTAAAGCCTAGCGCTTCTTCCCAATCATGCAGCATTGACAAAGAAACATCACTGGCAACCATGCCTGCACTAAGCCCCGTGCTTAATTCATCAGAAGGTTTTTCAGTTAAAATTTTAGCGGGTATCAATTCTATACCCGTTTTGTGAGCAGCTTGTGTCCGTGCGTGTCCATCCCAGATATAGAAAAATCCGTTACACACAAAAACGGTTATAGCTTGATCTTCTTGAATATCATCATTATTAAGTACATTGTTTTCGCCTAAGGCTTGAGTCGGCAATAATTTTCTGGGGGCTATCCAGAGAGATAAATGCGCACGATGGCTTAACCACGCATCAAAACACTCCTTGATTTTCCTTGCAATCGTTTCAGGTGACGCATAGGAGGTATCAATGATTAAGTCATAATTGTCATATTTTCTAAAATTCACGTCATATAGCTTATGAAAGCGCTGGTCTTCGAAGGCTTGGCGTTTCAGGTTATTCTCAAGTGTTACTGCTAAAGAAGGGTTATTTTCGTCATTGCGGGATGCGTTAAATACGCGTTCAGCGCCAACCACCGGATCAACCGATAAAAAAACCTTAAATGCCGCCGGAATAAAGTGCCAGGCTAGTCTGGAGTCCAGGATTAAGTTGTCCTGTGTTTTGCCTAGTTCAACTACATAAGAATCGATTTCATCATCAATGCTGCGGTCTGTTTGCGATATTTTGTTAAGCTCCAGCGTGGTAACTCCGCGTCTTTTTGCGATGGCACGTTGTATTGTTCCTGTGCCGATTACGTCATAGCCCGTCATCTGTTTCAGTGCAGTCGCTACCGATGATTTGCCACTGCCAATATCACCCGACATCACAATAATATTTTTCATACCGACTTAACCTTTTGAGAGCCGCCATCCGGGAGCGAATGGAAAAAAACGGATATGGTAGCATTAATATTGGCTCAATAAATATGTACCTGCACATAGTGCAGGGCAATCGCGCTTAAAAACACTTGAAAATAGAATTTAAATGAGGTATTAAGGCTATCATTTTGATTTGCAATGACAGCAAAACCAACCTCTTCT
>JAYTJI010000168.1:0-1198 GCA_043731245.1 Methylococcaceae bacterium
TTAAATTGGGGTTTGCTATAAATTACGCAAACCCTGCATTAAATCTCTATCCGGTGTAGCCAGCGTGATTGGCTTTGTTTAAAAACTGGGAGACTTCAGTACTATATTACTTTTTAATTATGGCTATAATCCTGTTTTGATTTAAGGGTTACGTATTGTAAAGATATTATTTTTTGCTTTACATGCGACTATGTTACGATTTTAATATTAGCTTTTATTAGCAGAGTATAGAAATGGCAAAAGCATCTTCTAAATCATTACCTAAACCAAGCGCTCCAAATAACCCGGAAACGGATACTGACGATGATGAGATTTTTGAGGGTGGTGATTTTGTCTCGCTTTCCGAGAGCCTTGAAGAAAAAACTGTCAAAAGAGATTCGCGCAGAAAAATCGAAATATATTGGGAAAAGAAGCGTTTAAAAGAACAATTCGACGATTTTGATGATTCTGAGTTTGGCTTTTGACCGTTTTTAAAGCAGTCGACTATTTCTGAAATTCAGCGCTAATAAAACATATACTCTGCTCTATGCACCTCATAATGGTTAGATAATTTTTTATCATAGCCCTTCAAGCGCAATTTTCACCGTTTGCCTTCTGATTTGATGCCTGTTGCCGGTAAATTTTTTTTGAGCTACCTTAACTTCCTGATTTTTGTATGCCCAGGCAATAAATACAGTGCCTACCGGTTTTTCTGCTGAGCCTCCATCCGGCCCCGCTATGCCCGTCACGGCAATGGCGCAATCGGCATCACTATGAGCTAATGCGCCCGTGACCATTTCCGTTGCTGTTTGAGCGCTCACAGCGCCGTATTTATCAAGTGTCTCAGGCTTAACACCTAACATTTGCATTTTTGCTGCATTACTGTAAGTCACAAATCCCCGGTCAAACCAGGCTGAACTTCCCGAAACCTCAGTAATTATTTGCGCAACCCAACCCCCGGTACAAGATTCGGCGGTGGCTATTTTTTTGTCTTTCGATTTCAGTAACGTCCCAAGACGCTGCGCAAGTTCGAATAATTCATTATCCATGATGTGGCCTCGTGCGACTTCAGATAAAATAGAACCATGAGTATAAAACAAAAAACCACCGACCAGCATACCCCTATGATGCAGCAATTTTTGCGCATCAAATCAGATCACCCTGATACGCTTTTATTCTATCGCATGGGGGATTTTTACGAACTGTTCTTTGATGACGC
>JAYTJI010000169.1:0-2336 GCA_043731245.1 Methylococcaceae bacterium
ATTTGTTTGTTTTGCCATTAGCTAATTCACTGCTTAGTTGCATTATAACATATTGATTATAAATATTAAATGTGTTTTTCGGTCAGGCACTAACTATAACGGCAGTGTAGCTGGAAAGTTACCGTCCATGGCTCTGGATTCCGGCTTCCCTGCCGGAATGACGGACTTTTGGCGCTGGCTGAAGCATCTTGCTAATCAGGTTATTTGATGACGATTGCGCCGACCATTACGCCAGAATCCGTGCCGACTTACAGGCACAAGGTAAATTGATTGGTGGTAACGATATGCTAATCGCCGCAGCTGCTCGCGCTCATAATGCCACATTGGTAACACATAACATGGGGGAGTTTAATCGTGTGGCAGGGTTGCATTTAGAAGATTGGGAAATCGAGTAATTATTTATATTGGGGGTGAGGTACGAACCCCAATATTTATAGTTAAGTTGTTTTTGTTGGGTTTCGCTATCGCTATCGCTCTACCCAACATACAAGCTATTTTAAAATAAATAATTGGACAAGAAATGTATCTTATATCAGCAAAAGTTGAATCGTTTAAATCAATTAATACACCACAAACTGTATTAATTGATGAAGAAGTAACTGTATTAGTCGGAATGAATGAAGCGGGAAAAACTGTTTTTCTAAAAGCATTGGAAAAGTCCAATGACGCACAAAGTTTAGCTAAGTTTAATCTAGTAAGCGACTACCCAAGAAGAGAATACTCAAAATATCAAAAACAGCATGATAAAAATCCTGCTGTAGTAACTGTACTTACTTACCGCCTTACTGATGATGAAATTAGTGATTTAAACGCTGAACTGCATACAGAGTTATCGACTGATTTTACATTTTCAATTACCCATTTTTATAACAATACTAGACGAATTGGTATTAATGTTAATGAGCAATCTGTAATTGATACACTACTTTCTGAATCAGGCTTGAGTTCAGATACTAAAACAAAATTAGAAAAATCTGAATCACTTCGTTCTATTCCAGAGTTACTTGCTGATGCCAGTCTTACAGATGAAGATCAAAAATTTTTGGATAATATTAAAAATCGTATCGCTAAATCACCGTGGGATTCAGTCGTACAGAATGAAGTTTGGAAATGGCTAGAAGAAAGGATTCCACAGTTTCTTTATTTTAGCGATTACGACATTTTGCCAAGTAAAATAAATATTACAGATTTAGCAAACCGTGTAGCGCGATCAACAAATAGTCCAGAACAATTGCAATCACAACATCGTTCCATACTGGCATTATTAAAAATGGCAGATATTTCAATTACTGATATTACAAATCCAAGCGAAGGGTATGAACAGCTCAAAGCAAAAATTGAAGCAGTATCTATTAGTCTTACTGACAAAATTATGGAATTTTGGAAGCAAAATGAAGATATAGATGTTGAGGTGGATATTGATTCAGACCCTAAAGATGAAGTACCTTATAATACTGGTTCTAACCTTTATCTTCGTATTAAAAACCGCCGTCATCGCGTTAGTACGCCATTTGACCAGCGCAGTCGTGGGTTTATTTGGTTTTTCAGTTTTTTAGTCTGGTTCGATAGTGTGCAAGAACAAATTGGCTCAGAAAAAGAGATTATTCTTTTACTGGATGAGCCGGGATTAGCACTGCACGCTTTAGCTCAAGCAGATTTTTTGGGTTATATAGACGATTTAGCACAAAAACATCAGGTACTTTATACAACACACTCGCCTTTTATGGTGCATTCTGACCGACTTCATCAAGTACGAATGGTAGAGGATAAAGAAAAAGTCGGCACGGTTATATCTGATAATATTTCAGGTTCAGACCCTCGTACAATATTTCCCCTTCAAGCGGCACTCGGTTGGACTATCGCCCAAAACTTATTTATTTCTCCACGCAATCTTTTAGTCGAAGGTGCATCTGATCTTATTTATTTAAAAGCTGTTTCTGCACTTCTTGAAGCTCAAGGCAAGGTAGGATTGCGTGATGATATAACTATTGTTCCTGTAGGTGGACTTGATAATATCGTTACATTTATCGCTTTAATTAGTGCAAACAAATTAAAAATTGCTGTATTTCACGATTACAAAGGCACACCAGAACAAAAGCTAAAAGATATTGTGGAAAACAAAATAATAAAGTCCAAAAATCTATTAAACGCATCTCAATTTAGAAACATCAATGCACTTGGTAAAGATGGACAAGCCAGCGATACCGAAGACCTTTTCGAGCCAGAGTTTTACTTAGCTGAAGTTTCCCGGTTTTTAAACAAAGCCAATCACGCTGGCTACACCGGATAGAGATTTAATGCAGGGTTTGTGTAATTTATAGCAAACCCCAATTTAA
>JAYTJI010000170.1:0-22685 GCA_043731245.1 Methylococcaceae bacterium
TCACATGGATAAACAATGCTGGGTACGCGACATTTACCGGCCTGGGAATACAAGTTGGTCACCAGGGAATCGGCAATCCCCAGTACACATTTAGCCACCGTATTTGAAGTCGCAGGTGCCATTACAAAGGTGTGGTAATAGCCCTTATAAAAATGCCCAACCGGCGGTGATGATGCGGTTTTATCGCGATACACGGGCATTTTTTCGCGGATGTCATTGAGATTAAAACCGTACATTTTTATCACCTCTTCCGCTGCCTGGCTGAGATAGAGATCAACATCATCCAGGGTGAGCAGGAATTCCAGACATTCTTCTATATAATGGCCGGAACCGGTGATCGCCCAAGCTAATCGTGGTTTATTCATTAACAATATTCAGAGTCGAAAGTATTGAGCCATTATACTCGAACAATGCGGCTTGTAGGGTGGATAAGCGCAGCACATCCACCAAGGGTCATTTTGCACGCTTTGTGGCAAATTAAAAAATATACAGGAGCTTTAAAAAATGTTCAGCCACAACACCAAACCACTGATTATGGGTATTTTAAATGTAACACCGGACAGTTTTTCCGATGGCGGCAAATACTCAGGTATCAATGACGCCTTAAAGCAAGTTGAGCGGATGCTGGCGGAAGGTGTGGATATTATTGATATAGGCGGTGAATCAACGCGCCCCGGCGCTGATTCGGTATCTGTCGCTGAACAACAACAGCGGGTAATTCCAGTTATAACAGCCATCCGGCAACAGTTAAAAAGTGCCATTTTAATCAGTATTGATACCACTTCCAGTGCAGTAGCCAAAGCAGCATTGGCGGCTGGGGTCAATCTAATCAACGATGTTTCCGCAGGACAGGATGATGCAGCCATGCTGGCATTGGCGGCACAAGCGGATGTGCCGATTATCTTGATGCACAGCCAGGGTACACCAAAAACCATGCAGGATAATCCTTATTATAAGGATGTTGTCCAGGAAGTTATTGATGCCTTAAAAAACAGAATCGACGCGGCATTAAAGGCAGGAATTAAAAAAGAAAACATAGCCATCGATCCAGGTATCGGTTTTGGTAAACGTAAACAGGATAATCTGGATTTATTGGCACATCTTGATGCACTGGTAGCATTAGGATTTCCGGTGCTTTTAGGTGCCAGCCGCAAGCGCTTTATGGGCACGATCTGCGACGTTACAGAACCGGCGCAACTGGTAACAGCGACAGCGGTCACCACCGCTTTAGGCGTTATGGCCGGTATACGGATATTTCGGGTACATGATGTCAAGGAAAACCGACAGGCGGTTGATGTGGCTTGGGCGATTAGACAGAGTCGTTAACGAAGGCTTTAAGAAAACGCCATGAAAATCACGAAGCTTGTATTTTTCTTCGTGATTGAATCCACGGTTTGTAATATAAAAGTTTTAAAGATAAATATCTATCTAACTTGACTCTCGTCAGACTAGCAGTAAATTGTTATTGCTTGATATAACTATTGGATGTTTGGTATCTGCCACAAAAGATAATATTTCCAGCAACATTTATCGTATAGCGATTTATACGTATTGCAAATACAGCCTTAAAAATCAACGCAGGTAAAAAACCATGAGGCAGTAGAGTGTTTGGTCAGTCAATTTCTGTGATGGCGGCATCGCATTTGCCGGTAATTTTTTACAAACCAGGGGGAACGATGAAACTTGATTTTGAAGACAATAAATTTGTTACTTACTTTATGGTAAGCATGATGGCGCTAGGATTTGTGGTTATGTGGCTAATGTAAAAATACGGTATGAAGGTAATGACGATACTGTGTGCCTTCATAGGTGGAAGGATCTGTTCGATCCAACCGTAAAAGGTTGGCCTCAAAAGCCGAGCCATTCGTCCCCAAACCTCAAATAAGATAGGTTTTGGGCGTTATGGGGATTGTGGCATTTTTTAGGCACATTGCACAATAGCAGATCAAATGTGTTCCCCGGCAATATCCATTTCAATAAACGCCATTATTTGCTGTTCATCGGTAAAATTTCCGTAAGCCATTGTCAGTTTTACGTAGGCGGCTTCAATCGACATATTCCAGATCATTTCAGCACCCTGTTCTATTAACGCCCGGGTGCTTTGGTAAGCGTTTGCTGATTTAATCGCCGGAGCCAGATAAACCTTAATATTTTGTGCCCCGCAACGTTTTATAAATTCTTGTAACGAATAATTTTCTCCCCATTGAGTCGATGCACATGCGGTACCGGAATGATATAAATCATGTAAAACAGCGTCGACATTTTCAAGATTAAAATGGGCATAATTCAACCCTGGATAGGGTTTTATCATTAAAATCCGCTCAGAAAAATTGGCTTTTAAGGGTGGGGTATTTTCTTCTCTGGAAAGAAGACCGTTTCTGCCAGGGATTGATGGTGAAGACGGATCCAACAGCGAAAACCTCTGGTTTTCAAACTGCATAAAACCTTTACCCTGAACACTGAAAAAATCTCCAGTCAACTGTAAAGAACAGGTCAGGCGAGACCCGCTATGTACCTGGAGTGTGTGCTGTTGATTGCGATAGGGGACAAAAACACCTGTTAGTCTGCTTTGCAAAATAAACTCAACCGCACAAATAAAGTTTTCAAGTCCGTTTGCCCTGGGATCAGCCAAGGGATAATCACTGGAAACCAGAAGCATGGGTATTTTAAGCGCATTAAAATAAAAGCTTAATGCGGCAGCGGTATAGGCTAGCGTGTCGGTGCCGTGGGTAATGATAATGCCGTCATATTGATCGGTTTGCTGTGCTTCAATGGCAGCAATAAGCGTTTGCCAGACACAAGGGGCAAAATTCTCACTTAAAATCTGTAAGGGTTGGATAGTGCTAAAGTGTATTTGTTGCTGATTTCGGTAAGTTTCTTGGAACTGCTGAAGCAATTTGAACGGGGCTGCGCTGGACGTATTGATAGTTCCTTCAACCGCCGTTGAACCGATAGTTCCGCCAGTAAATACAACCAGGATATTTTTCATAGTATGATGCTTGTGTTATTAATTACTACAGAATATCAAAGCACTTCTTATAAAAAAATGAAAATATCACTTATCGTGGCGATGGCGAGTAATCGGGTTATTGGCCTGAATAATCAAATGCCCTGGCATTTATCAGCTGATCTTAAAAAGTTTAAAAAAATTACACTAGGCTCAGCCGTGTTAATGGGCAGAAAAACTCACGAATCCATAGGTAAACCACTACCTGACCGCACAAATATTGTTATTAGCAGAAACCCGGAATATCACCAAGATGGATGTTTAGTTTTTAATGATCTGCATATGGCACTAAAAAAAGCATGTGAGAGTGTGGAAGAGATTTTTATAATTGGTGGTGCCGATCTTTATGAAGCAATACTCCCCATTGCCAATACGATTTATCTAACACTTATAAATAGGGAATTTGAAGGCGATACATTTTTCCCTGACATTGATTTGAATGAGTGGTCTGAAGTGGAACGGGAAGACATTAATGACGACCTTAATGCTGACTTCAGTTACAGTTTTTTAAAGCTTGAAAAGTCAAGCCAGAACACAGAATAGCAAAAACTGACAAGAGCATGATGAAAACAGTTAAAATGACCGGATTTAACAATAATTTTGTGAAAGCAACAGCTTGGTAGCTACATGCAAACTAAATATAACACTGATGACCTCAGAATTTGTGGGATCAAAGAAGTCATCCCGCCTGTTCAGGTTCATGATGAAATGCCGATTAATGAAACGGCAGCGCAAACGACTCTTAAGGCAAGGGCAGAGATACATAAAATATTAACGGGTGAGGACGACAGGTTGCTGGTTGTGGTAGGGCCTTGTTCAGTTCATGACCCCAAAGCCGCTTTGGAGTATGCAGGGCTTTTGAAAGCTCTCAAAGATGAACTCAACGACGATCTGGTGATTGTTATGCGTGTTTATTTTGAGAAACCGCGCACGACAGTCGGTTGGAAAGGCTTAATTAATGACCCTGACCTTGATTCCAGTTTCAATATCAACAAAGGCTTACGCGCCGCCAGACAATTACTGCTGGACGTGAATATGCTCGGCATGCCCGCTGCCACTGAATATCTGGATTTAATTTCCCCGCAATATGTTTCCGATTTGGTTGCCTGGGGAGCGATTGGCGCGAGAACGACAGAAAGCCAGGGACATCGTGAATTGGCTTCGGGCGTATCATGTCCGATTGGTTTTAAAAACTCAACGGATGGTACGATAAAAATTGCCATTGATGCGATACGGGCAGCTATGAGTCCGCACCATTTTCTGTCATTGACTAAAGCGGGACATTCAGCCATCTTCTCAACCACCGGTAATGAAGATGTGCATATTATTTTAAGAGGTGGCAATGGTCAGCCTAATTACGATGCCGTTAGTGTCGAGCACGTTGCGGAAGGTCTGGAAAAGGCCAAGCTAAGACCCAATATTATGATTGATTTTAGTCATGATAACAGCCTGAAACAATGCCAGCGGCAACTGATTGTCGGTGAGGATGTGGGTACACAAATAGCTAATGGCGATCGTAGAATTATGGGCGTGATGATTGAAAGCCATCTCAAGGCCGGTAATCAAAATGTCGTTAAGGGGCAAGAATTAGTTTACGGGCAAAGTATTACTGATGCCTGTTTGTCCTGGGATGATACGGCACCATTGCTGAAAAACCTTGGTATGGCTGTGCAAAAGCGCAGAAAAACAGGCACCAACCGGAGCTTAACGGCATGATTGTTTATGTTAATGGTGAAACGCGTGAAGTTGCTGAAAAAACCTGTGTTGCTAATGTGATTGCAGATATGGGTTTGACCGGTAAAAAAATCGCGATTGAACTGAATAAAGAAATTTTGCCGTTTCAGCAATACGAAAGCCAAGTGTTACAGCCTGAAGATCGCCTGGAAATTGTTCATGCTATTGGCGGTGGGCAGGCAGATTCATTCGTGCTTGCGGGCGTCACTTATCATTCACGATTACTGGTCGGCACCGGTAAATATAAAGATATGGAAGAAACCCGTCTGGCTATTGAGGCCAGTGGCGCTCAAATTGTGACTGTTGCCATTCGGCGCACCAATATTGGCCAAAACCCTGGCGAACCTAACTTACTGGATGTTATTTCGCCCGATAAATACACGATTCTGCCTAATACAGCGGGTTGTTTTACCGCCGATGATGCGGTGCGTACCTGCCGTTTAGGCCGGGAATTACTCGGCGGTCACAAACTGGTTAAACTGGAAGTGTTAGCTGATCAGAAAACGCTGTTCCCTGATGTCGCTGAAACTTATATTGCTGCTGAATTATTAGTTAAAGACGGCTTTGATGTCATGGTTTATACCAATGATGATCCGATTGCAGCAAAAAGACTGGAAGATATAGGTTGCGTGGCTGTCATGCCGTTGGCGGCCCCTATTGGTTCAGGTCTGGGTATCCGTAATCCTTATAATATCCTGACCATTGTCGAGAACGCCAAGGTACCCATTTTAGTGGATGCAGGTGTAGGCACTGCCTCAGATGCCGCCATTGCCATGGAGCTGGGCTGTGCCGGTGTATTGATGAATACTGCGATTGCCGAAGCTAAAAATCCGATACTCATGGCTTCGGCAATGCGCAAAGGCATTGAAGCAGGCAGGGAAGCGTTTTTAGCCGGTCGCATGCCCAGAAAACGTTTTGCATCTGCTTCATCGCCTATAGATGGCTTGTTTTTTTAAAGGCAGTTTGTCCACGAAAGGCACGAAAACTTCCTACCGTAGAACTCTACTGAATTGGCGAATATCTGCATCGTAAGTGTTAAAAATGTGTCGGGTTTAGACCTGCGAGGTTTTAAAAACCTCGCAGGTCCAGCATTATTAGCCGCGTCGGATGATAAATTACTCAGTATCGATAAAAACTATTGATTTATTTTCGTGCCTTTCATGTTTTTCGTGGACAACATATACCTCACATTTAATTATGACCTCTCCTGAACAAACCCTCCCCCAAAGAATCCGTAGCTTTATTCGTCGACAAGGTCGTCTTACGCCTGGACAGCAACTGGCGTTGGATAATTATTGGGACAAATATTGCCTGGATCCTAATGCGGATTATGATTTTTCACAAGTGTTTGGGCGTGATGCGCCTCTGTTTGTTGAAATAGGTTTTGGTAATGGCGAGAGTCTGGCAAAAATGGCGGCTGCTAATCCTGATAAAGACTATATTGGTATCGAAGTCCATACGCCCGGAGTCGGACATTTGCTGATGTTGCTGAATCAGCACGGTTTAAATAACGTCAGAATTTATTGTCACGATGCCATCGAAATTTTGGAACACAAGATTGCCGACAATAGTTTGGCGGGTGTACATCTGTTTTTCCCCGATCCCTGGCCAAAAAAGAAACACCATAAAAGACGTATAGTGCGGCCTGATTTTGTTGATTTATTAGTTAAGAAATTAAAACCGGATGGTTATTTTCATGCGGCAACGGATTGGGAAAATTACGCCGAAGCTATGTTGGCAGTATTGTCGGAGGTCTCGGACTTAAGAAATACCAGCTCCAGCAATGACTATTGTGATTGCCCAGCGTATCGCCCGTTAACAAAATTTGAGCAGCGCGGACTTCGTTTAGGCCACGGTGTTTGGGATTTGATTTTTAGAAAAGTATAAACACTGGTGAATTGTCGGTATTAAGGCTAATGATTACCCCAATCTACCCAGCCCATTTGAGCCGACATTAGCACAATGATGCCAAAAGCAATCCTGTACCACGCAAACACGGTGAAATCGTGTCGGCTGATAAATCGTATCAATCCGCGCACTGCAAAGAATGCACTGATGAATGACACCGTGCCGCCGACGGCGAACAAAGCAATATCGTCTACACTGAATAAATCCCGATGCTTATACACATCGTATAAGGTTGCAGCAAACATGGTGGGGATGGCGAGAAAAAAGGAAAACTCGGTTGCGGCACGTCGGGACAGACCGAAAAAAAGCCCGCCGATGATAGTTGCACCTGAGCGGGAAGTGCCCGGGATCATTGCCAGCGCTTGCGCGAAACCGACCTTTAAGGCATCGCGCCAAGTCATGTCATCCACCGATTCGGCATGAATAACGTGCTGCCGACGCTCCGCCCACAATATCAAAAAACCGCCGATAATGAACGCTGAAGCGACCACAATGGGGTTAAACAGATGTGCTTTGATCTGTTTTAAGAATAAAAATCCCAGTACAGCTGACGGCAGAAAAGCAACGATCAGATTGATTGCCAAGCGCTGAGATACTGGCTCGGAAGCTATACTTGCCAGTGTATGCGTTAGTCGTGCGCGATATTCCCAAACTACCGCCAGAATGGCCGCGAACTGGATGGCAATTTCAAACACCTTGCCTTTGTCGTCGTTAAATCCAAGCAATTGTCCGGCCAGAATCAAATGACCCGTAGACGAAACCGGAAGAAATTCAGTCAAGCCTTCAACGATGCCGAGGATGATTGCATTTATCAACAAGGTAGGATCAGTCATTGTAAATTTCTATTACTTGTAACGGGAAAAAATGGAACTTGCATCTACTGGCTAAAGCTAGCGCTTCATGGACTCGAAGAACTCTGCGTTAGTTTTAAAGTCTTTAAGTTTGCCTATCAGGAATTCTGAAGCAGCTGTCTCATCCATCGGTTGCAGGATTTTGCGCAAGATCCAGGTTTTTTGCAGGGTATCGGGGTCAACCAGATATTCTTCCCGACGCGTGCCGGAGCGATTAATATTTATTGCGGGATAAATCCGTTTTTCAGCAATTTTGCGATCCAGATGCAATTCCATGTTGCCGGTGCCTTTGAATTCTTCATAAATCACCTCATCCATTCTTGAGCCGGTATCGACCAATGCGGTCGCTATAATCGTTAAACTGCCACCTTCCTCAATATTCCGCGCTGCACCAAAAAATCGTTTGGGTTTTTCCAGGGCATTCGCATCAACACCCCCCGTTAATATTTTGCCCGAAGAAGGCACGACGGTGTTGTATGCTCTAGCCAGTCGGGTAATAGAGTCTAACAAAATAACTACGTCGTGTTTATGCTCAACCAAACGTCGTGCTTTTTCAATAACCATTTCTGCAACCTGTACATGACGGGTTGCCGGCTCATCAAAGGTACTGGAAATAACTTCGCCGCGAACACAGCGTTCCATTTCCGTGACTTCTTCAGGGCGTTCATCGATTAACAACACAATGAGGTAACACTCAGGATTCTGTTCCGCAATTGCCTGTGCCAGACTCTGCAAAATCATAGTTTTACCTGCTTTCGGCGGTGATACAATCAGGCCGCGCTGACCTTTACCAATGGGGGCGATTAAATCTATTATCCGTCCGGTTAAATCTTCGCTGGTACCGTTGCCTTGCTCAAGAACAAATCGTTGTTTGGCAAAAAGAGGAGTGAGGTTTGAGAAGGTAATTTTATTTTTGGTATTTTCCGGTGGTTCAAAATTGATTTGGTCAACTTTGAGCATGGCAAAATAGCGTTCGTTGTCTTTAGGTGGCCTGATCTTTCCGGTTATGGTATCGCCTGTTTTTAAAGAAAACCGCCTGATTTGGCTGGGAGATACATAAATATCGTCTGGGCCTGCTAAATAGGAGCAGCCTGGCGTTCGTAAAAAACCAAAACCATCCTGTAAAATTTCCAGAACGCCATCACCGGAAATATCGTCACCAGCTTTTGCCTGTTTTTTCAGGATGGCGAAAATCAAATCCTGCTTACGTGATCTGGCAACATTTTCAAGTCCAAGGGACTCGGCGATTTCAATAACTTCACTTATTTGTTTTAGTTTTAACTCGGTAAGATTCATAAAAAAGGCAACTCGAAGAAAAGTAGTCAGGGTGTAACACCGTAACGACTGGGATAGGATTTAGAATTCAGGGGTGTATTTATCGGACGATATGAGTGAGTGCGCAGGACTATCGCACAAAAAGATTATAGCTCAAGTATCCAGACCCGTCCAGCTTTTGTGACAGGTCTGAAATAAGGGGGGACATGTTAAATGTTGCTATCAATAAATTTAGCGAGTTCTGACTTGGATAATGCGCCGACTTTAGTGGCCTCCACTTCACCATCCTTAAACAGCATCAATGTTGGGATGCCTCGTACGCCGTAGTGTTGGGGGGTTTGTGGGTTGTCATCGATGTTTATTTTAACAACGGTCAGTTTGCCCGCATACTCTTCGGCTATAGCATCCAGAACCGGCGCAATCATCTTGCAAGGTCCGCACCATTCAGCCCAATAGTCAACCAGTACAGGACCACTAGCTTTAATAACAGTTTCGTTAAATTCACTATCACTTACATGAAGGACTGAATTGCTCACACTATTTCTCCAATAATTTTAAAGATAAAACTATAGGAGGGATGCAGCATCTAGTCAATCAATTTCAACCAATTAGTTTTTTACGTTATGCTATAGCCCATGAAAGATACCCATTTAACTGAAACCCGCTTTAGCAACCTTGAACTCTCTGATGCTATCCTGCACGGATTAAACGATGCTAATTTTAATCTTTGCACGCCGATTCAGGATAAGGCATTACCCTTATTATTGCGGGGTAAAGATATTGCAGGACAAGCGCAAACAGGAACGGGTAAAACGGCCACCTTTTTGCTGGCCACTTTTCAGTACTTAACCAATGATAATGACGACGAAGATACGGCCTCAGAGAGGGAGGAGTTAGAACAATATCCAGAGTTGTTATCGCCGACTGCGAAGATACAGGAGGCAGAGCAACAAAGAGAGCGACTGCCGAAGGCGAATCAGAAAGTAGTAGCAAAAAGCGAACCGGTTAAAAATCCCAGAGCTATTATTCTAGCGCCCACACGCGAGCTGGCTATTCAAATTCATAAAGATGCGTTACTTTTAAGCAAACATCTTAATTTAAAAATAGCGCTAATTTACGGCGGCACTGACTATCAAAAACAACTGGATACTATAAAATCCAATATTGATATTATCATCGGCACGCCAGGTCGTATTATTGACTTTTACAGGCAGAACGCTTTCACCCTGGAGAATGTGCAAGTTACGGTGATGGATGAAGCCGACCGTATGTTTGATCTGGGTTTCATCAAAGACATTCGTTATTTATTACGGCGTATGCCCGCGCCTGAACTGCGCTTAAATATGCTGTTTTCAGCGACCTTATCCTATAAAGTAACGGAACTGGCTTATGAGCACATGAATAATCCGGTGCTGATTCGCATCGAGACCGAAGAAGTCACCTCTAAAGCCATACAACAAAGCGCGTATTGTCCCGCTAACGAGCAAAAAATACCATTATTGGTCGGCTTGTTGAATCACTACCAGCCCCCACGCAGCATTATTTTTGTTAATACCAAACGCTGTGCCGAACAACTGGATGACACGCTCAACGCCAATGGCTATAAAACTGCCGCTTTAAGCGGCGATGTGCCGCAAGATAAACGCCAGCGGCTGTTGACTGATTTTCAGGAAAACAAAATCACGCTGTTGATCGCCACTGATGTTGCCGCCAGAGGCCTGCATATTCCTGACGTGTCCCATATTATCAATTATGATTTACCGCAGGATGTGGAAGATTATGTCCATAGAATTGGCAGAACTGCACGTTTTGGTGCCAGTGGCGAAGCTATCAGTTTTATCTGTGAACAATACGCCTATTCGATGCCGGATATTGAAGATTTCATTGGCCAAAAAATCCCTGTTAAAGCGATTACTGCCGATCTTTTGGCCGATGTTATAACACCTGCTAGAAGACCGACTAAGCCTAAAACCGACTATCAAGGCAAACGTCCTAACCCAGACAGAAGCCGTAAACCTACAGTCCGCTCATAAGCTCCCGAAAATCCTCAATAGCCGGATAGCCTGTCACGTCTTTTTTAGGCTGTTTGCTATCGGGTTTACTCACGGAAATTAAATGCGCTATACCAAACAGTCTGGCTGAATTTAATACTGCCAGGCTGTCATCTATCAACACTGTAGTTTTTTTATCAAACGGCTGCTGTTGCTGCAAAAGCTGCCAAAACTCAGCATGTTCTTTAGGAAATCCCAAATCATGAGAGCTGATAATGCCATCGAAAAACGGCTGCAAACAGGTTTTTTCCATTTTTAACCCCAAACTGTCACGATGCGCATTGGTGACCAGCAAAACCTTTTGTGAAGATTGCTGAAGCTTTTCCAGAAACTCCACGACATGCGGCAATACTGCAATCAAGCCTGATATTTCTGCTTTCAATCCGGCAATATCCAGTTGTAAAACATCACTCCAATAATTCAGGCAATACCATTCCAGCTTACCTTCCATGCTTTTAAACTGCGGCTCAAGCTGCTGTTTTGCCGTCGTGATTGATAAGCCCTGTTTTTCTGCAAATTTCAGTGGCACAAATTCCTTCCAGAAATGGTTATCAAAATTCAAATCCAGTAAGGTGCCATCCATATCCAGTAAAACAGTATCAATTTTTTTCCAATCAATCATGATAGTGCGTTATATTTGTCAAAAAATTTTACATAAAATAGCACAATGTCTGAAAAACCGACCATTCTTAAGAGAACGACTATCGCTAAAAGCCGATTATTTCGCATTGAATCGCTAGATATACAATTTAGCAATGGTGAACTGCGCAACTATGAGCGTCTGGCTCGCGGTAACCCCGGCGGCGCGGTACTGGTAGTACCTATGCTGGATGCTGAAACAGTCTTGCTAATCAGAGAATATTCGGCCGGCGTACACCGTTATGAAGTCGGCTTACCTAAAGGCAAAACCGATGCAGGTGAATCATTCCTGGAGGCTGCCAACCGCGAACTTAAAGAAGAAGTAGGCTTTGGTGCCAGAAAACTGCACCACTTAAGCTCTTTCTCCCTGGCGCCGTCTTATCTGGAGCATACGACAGAAATTGTTCTTGCCCAGGATTTATATGCCGAAAAATTACCCGGTGATGAACCGGAAGAATTGGAAGTTATTCCCTGGAAATTAAGCAACATCAATGAATTATTGTCATCTGGCCAATGCACCGAAGCACGCTCAATTGCGGCGCTATTTATGACGCTGGAATATTTAAAACACTGTAGTTTGTAGTTTAATGGCTCAATAAAATTGGATTTAGAACAGATGAAACATCAATATCTTGGTGACTCAAAAGACAGCTTTAAATGGGACTATCATCATTTTCTTGTTGAAGCCCTTGGTTATAGCCAATTCAAGATCGCTTGGATGATGACACCGGATGACGGTGGGTCAGACGGCAAGTCAGCCCCTGAGTTATTTCCTGCAAGGCAGGAAATACTGAGCTTGTGTAACAGTTTGCGATCCACCCGAGATCCGGCATTGTTGTTTGGGTTACCAGCCGCAACAGGGGCAAACTATAGGGTTAGCTTTCATGATTCTGATGAAAGCCTGAACGGCGGTAACCGCCACTCGTTTTTCTCAAGCATTGAAACCCATCCAAACCAAGTTGTTCTCCTCGATCCAGACAACGGGTTTGAACCTGAACGCAGCTCTTCTGACAAGCACCTTCGTTACTCGGAGCTTGAACGGCTCGTTAAAGCATCTTCTCCCGACACCGTAGTCACGGTGTTTCAGCATCATCGGAGGAAGAAGTTTCCTGACGATTTTTCCCGCATTCGCGAAAGGCTGCTAAGTGGATATTCCTGCGCTGTTTATTGGCATTCTATGATGTTTGTCAGCGTGTCATCATCTCCTGAAACGATTCATCGGGTTAGCGAAATAAATCGTGACTATGCAAAACATCGCCCAGTTCAAGTTCTCATTTAACACTGCTTACATTTGGGTTATGGCGTAAAAGTGCATGTAACCCAACCGGACACCCCCAAAAATATAAGGGATAATGAAACGTTCGAAGATAGAGGGTCATTATGCAAAATAGTACACATTCATTGCCATCGCCCGCCCCGGGTGTTGGCGGTATCGTGTTTAACAATCAACAACAAATATTATTGATTCAGCGTAATCACCCCCCCGCTATGGGTTTTTGGTCTATTCCCGGTGGCAAGTTGGAGGCAGGTGAATCATTAGCTGAGGCGTGCCAACGGGAAATTAAAGAGGAAACTGGTCTTGATACCAACGTTAAGCATATCGTCGCGGTGGTTGAAAGGCGCGTTGAAGGCTTTCATTATGTGATTATTGATTATTTGGCGTTGTTAGTAGACGAAGAAAACAGCCAGCCGAGCGCACAGAGCGATGTTTCCGAGGCAAGATGGGTGGATTTGGATAACCTGAGTGATTATGACTTAGTGGCTGGATTAGAAGCGATTATCAGACGAACTTATAACGCGTATAGCAATAACCATGTCGCAGGACTGTACGATGTTGATGCGACTGGTAGTGATTATATTCTCCCCGAAGTGAGTTCCTTCTATGTGTAGGAGTATGTTTTCTGCTCATAGCAAGAAGTTGCCGCAAATGAGATAAGTAAATTACAAAATTTGCCTGATTTTTGAGCCGGATTTTAGTAGCTTTCGTTATGGAAAGACAACAACGCGTTCACTCACCGTTTAACTAGCTTTAATATACTGATTTAATAGTGCATTTTGTGTAGATACCTCAGACTCTGACCCCAATTATTTTCGGCTCTATGTGATTTACAGTGGGTAATTATGCGCAGCTTGTCATTTTTCTCCATTCATCCTTCGACAGGCTCAGGACGAACGGAGAAAAATAACAAGTCCTCATGCTCGGTGCGATATTCAATGATAACTTAAAAATATATAGCTATAAATCAATTTGTTATACTTAATCATATAAAAAATAATGGTAAGTATCAGATATATGGTGGTACCTGGTTTAGGAGGGTGTAAATCCCTCCATCCTTCGACTGTTCGACAGGCTCACAGCTCAGGACGAACGGATTTACTCTCATAATACTTCTATAAAGGTTTATACCCTCTGTAAATCACCTAGAGCCTTATTTTCCTTGCCTTTGGTGTGTTAATAGCACCAAAGAGCGCATAGTCTTTACCTGTACATCCTGCCGCAGATCTACCATTGATTTTAGGTTGGCATTAAACCTATAGATACCCTTTGATCTTGGCTGCGTCCACTTTCCCGCGCTTGTCTTCATGGATAAATTTGCCTTTGTCGATCACGATGATGCGGTCTGCGATTTCTAAGGTAAAGCTTAAGACCTGTTCCGAAACAATAATGGTAATCTCCCGCATTTTTCTGATTTCATTTAAGACTTTAGCAATGTCCTTAATGATGGATGGTTGAATGCCTTCGGTGGGTTCATCCAGCAACAGCACTTTCGGGTTGGTCACCAACGCTCGAGCTATCGCCAGTTGCTGCTGTTGGCCGCCGGATAGGTTGCCACCCTTACGTTTACGCATTTCGTGCAACACTGGAAATAAGGCGTAGATGTCAGAGGGGATCTCACGGTATTTGGATTTTTCCAGCCCGGTTTCGATGTTTTCCTGTACGGTCATAGCGGGGAAAATCATTCGGCCTTGTGGTACATAGGCTAAGCCTTTGGCGACCCGTCGGTAAGTCTCGATGCCGTTGAGATTCTCGCCATCCACTTCGGCCTTGCTGGCTTTGCTGGGCAATATGCCCATTAGCGATTTAAACAGCGTGGTTTTGCCCATGCCATTGCGCCCCATGATAGCCAAGGTTTCGTTCTTTTCCGCCTTAAAGCTCAAGCCATGAATCACTTGGCTTTGCCCGTAACTGACTTGTAAATCGGCAATTTCAAACATGCTCACATTCCTCTTGGTTGTTGGGTATATAGGTGTTAGGAGATAAAGATTTATTCATACCCCCTTACCACAGCCTTCCCCCGAAGGGAGAGGGCGTGAAATGTTGCTTTTCTGACGCAGGCGTTTATAAATTAGGGCTACCAACTTAAGGTGGGACAGTTTAAGGTTATGCCGTTCGTGGTTAGCTTGTCGAATCATGAGCGGTCTAACCGTCCATCCTTCGACAAGCTCAGGACGAACGGTTATGCCTCGTTGCGTGTCCCGCTGTAAGTGCGTAGCTTAAATTAGTGACCCAAATAAACCTCAATCACTTTTTCATCCGCCTGGACCTTCTCCATTGAGCCTTCTGCCAAAATTTTGCCCTGGTGCAGCACCGTCACCTTGTGGGCAATCTTCTTCACAAATTCCATATCATGCTCAATCACCAAAACAGACCGGTTTTGGGAAATCCGCTTGAGCAAATCGGCAGTTTGGTCGCGCTCTTTCGCGCTCATGCCCGCCACGGGCTCATCAAGCATCAGCAGTTCCGGGTCTTGCATCAGCAACATCCCGATCTCCAGCCATTGTTTCTGACCGTGGCTGAGCAGGGCGGCCTGCATTTGCAACTGTTCGGTAAGCAAGACTTCGGCGGCAATTTTATGCACTTGCTCGCTGAGGGCAGGGGTGCGCTTGAAGGTCAAGCTGCCCCAGACTGAGCGCCCTATGGGATAAGACACTTCCAAGTTTTGGTAAACCGTCAAGTTTTCATAAATCGACGGGGTTTGAAATTTTCTGACCACCCCGGCACGGACGATTTCGTGTTCAGACAGCTTGGTCAGTTCGGTATTCTTAAACTTGATGGAACCGGCGGTGGATTTGGTCTTGCCGCAGATTAAATCCAACACTGTAGTTTTGCCTGCACCGTTGGGGCCGATGACGACCCGCAGTTCGTGTTCATCAATGTACAGGGTCAAAGCATCGACCGCCTTAAAACCATCAAAGGAAACCGTCAGATCTTCAATCGCCAGTAAATAGTCGGTGTTGCTCATACTTTTTCCCCTAATAGATGGGCTTCTTTTTGGGACAATTTAGCTTGCGCGGAAAGCCTAAAGCGCTTTGCATATTTTTCATACACGCCTGCCAATCCTTCTGGAAAAAACAGCACCACAGCAATAAATAATCCGCCCATGAGGAACAACCATAACTCTGGATAGGTTTCAGAAAATAGGGTTTTACCAAAATTCACCAGCAAAGTGCCGTACACCGCGCCAATGAGTGATGCCCGCCCACCCACCGCCGCAAAAATCACCATCTCAATGGACGGGACAATACCGACAAAGCTGGGTGACATGAAGCCCACTTGCAGCGTAAACATGGCTCCGCCAATAGCCGAAATCATTGCCGCAATGCAGAAAATAAAAACCTTGAAACTCGCCACGTCATAGCCTGAAAACCTGACCCGTTCTTCCTTGTCGCGCATCGCCAACAGCAACATGCCAAATTTCGAGGTGAGAATAAAGCGCGCCAAGACGATGCAGCAAAGCAACAGGCCAGCATTCACAAAGTACAGCACGTATTTGGCGCTGTCAGTCCTGATATCCCAGCCTAACAGGGTTCTTAGGTCGGTAATGCCGTTCACCCCGCCGGTGTAGCCTTGTTGGCCGACAATTAAAATACTGAGGATCAGGGTAATGGCTTGGGTAATGATCGCAAAGTAAACCCCACCGACCCGCCGTTTAAACATGGCATAGCCGATGAAACAAGCTAAAAAAGTTGGCACAAATAAAACTGAAAACAGCGTCAGGGGCAGGCTTTTGTATGGTAGCCAAAACCAAGGCAACTCGGTGATCTGGTTCCAGTCCATAAAATCAGGGATGCCCGGCGTGGTTTGGATTTTGGTGCTGATGGGATCGGAGGCTTCCAGCTTGAGGAACATCGCCATATTGTAGCCGCCCAAGCCAAAGAACATGCCTTGCCCCAGGCTTAAAATGCCACCGTTGCCCCACAAAAGCACCAAACCAATCGCCACAAAAGCATAGGTGACATATTTGCCGACCAATCCTAGCCGAAATAAATCCAAGCAGAGCGGAAAGACCACCAACAACAGCAAGGCCAATAACGCTAAGCCGATAGCGCCTTGCTTGCCCCCTAAAAACTTATCTGTAAACGTGTGCATACACTTCCCCTGTTTATTTACGGACTTTTGACGCGAACAACCCCTCTGGGCGCAGCATCAAGATGATGACGATGGTCATTAAGGTCGAGACTTTACCCATGGAGCTGGTCATAAAAAATTGCAGGATTGATTGTGCCTGAGCGATGCCAAACGCGGAGGCAATTGTGCCCATTAAACTGGCAGCCCCGCCAAACACCACCACCATAAAGCTATCGACAATATACAATGATCCCGTGGTGGGGCCGGTGGAGGCAATGGTGGTAAATGCCGCACCGGCGACACCCGCAATGCCACAGCCTAGCGCGAAGGTGGTGCGATCTACTTTAGTGGTGTTAATGCCGACGGAACTTGCCATCACCCGATTTTGCATGGTGGCACGCATCCGTAAGCCACTCCGTGACCGGTACATAAACAAATACACCCCAACTGTGATAATCAAGGCCAAGCCCATCACGAATACGCCATTGATCGGAATATCAATGTTTTCGGTAGGCTTGAATGACCCCATCAGCCATTCGGGCAACTCGGCACTCACTTCTTTGGCGCCAAACGTGGATCGAAAGCCTTGTTGCATGACCAAGCTCAAGCCCCAAGTGGCCAACAAGGTATCCAAGGGACGCTTGTACAGATGCCGGATCAACAAATATTCGATGCAATAGCCTAAAAAGAAGGCCAATATGAAAGCGACCAAGATTGCAAATAGGAAGTAACTGTTCACCATATCGAATTTCACGGCCAGTTTCGACAGGAAGACTGTCGTGTAAGCACCGACGGTCATAAACTCGCCATGCGCCATATTGATGACCCCCATCTGTCCGAAAATAATCGCCAAACCCAGTGCCATCAGCAGCAGCACGCTGAACAGGCTCAAGCCCGAAAAGCCTTGCATGACCACAATGTTGCCTATTTCCTCTGTCGTATATCCAAACATATCGGCCTCCAGCGCATAAACCTAAAAAAAACCGCAGTTGAGCATTACCAAATCCCGTTCGTCCTGAGCTTGTCGAAGGGTGAGCGGGATTTGGTAATGCTCACCCCGATTGGGTAACCGTGTGAAAACCGCCCATGCTTCGACAAGCTCAGCACGAACGGTTTTCACACGGCCTAACTGCGATTTTTAGGATAAATATCTAAAAAACACCGTAGCAACCTTGATTAAACAGTTGCCACGGTGGCCTTGCCCCTATTTATTGATACCCTTTTGGAAAGGGGTCTGGTGAAATCAGACCAGACTCGTACACCACTT
Organism: Methylococcaceae bacterium; assembly: GCA_043731245.1. Taxonomy (GTDB): domain Bacteria; phylum Pseudomonadota; class Gammaproteobacteria; order Methylococcales; family Methylomonadaceae; genus Methylobacter_C. Next base: position 18,083 of record JAYTJI010000170.1, read on the forward strand.
CGGCTTGACCATTTTTAAGCCATTTGCCTATTCGCAATTTGCTTAACAAATGGTGGTTGGCATCGACTTTCACGTAGCCCTCCGGCGCGGTGGTCAGTTCATATCCCGGCAGCGCAACCACGGCCTTGTCCACATCAAAACTGCCCGCCCGCTCAACCGCCGCTTTCCACAACCACGGCCCCAAATAAGCGGCTTGCGTGACATCCCCAATTACCGCAGCTTCACCATAAGCTTTCTTAAATTCCGGTACAAATTTGTCGTTGTTGGGATTTTTCAGGCTTTGAAAATATTTCATGGCAGAATAAAAACCTTCCAAGTTTTCACCGCCTATCCCCAGCACTTCATCTTCGGTCACTGAAATGGTCAACATGGTTTGTTTTTTGGCATTCAGACCCGCCGCATTCAATTGTTTAAACCATGCCACGTTACTGCCACCGACCACTGCCGCATAGATGATGTCGGGTTTTTTCAACTTGATTTTATTGATCACCGAACCAAATTGGGTATCGCCCAAGGCCACATATTCCTCACCCACCACCTTGCCGCCCAAATGTTGTTCAATATGTTTCCGTGCGATTTTCATGGAGGTGCGCGGCCAAATGTAATCAGAACCAATCAGATAAAAGGTTTTGGCTTTTTTCTCTTTGGTGATCCAATCCAAGCCTGCCAGAATTTGTTGCGTGGCTTCTTGGCCGGTGTAAAACACGTTTTTTGATTGCTCCAAGCCTTCATAAAAGGTGGGGTAAAACAACAGGCCATTGTCTTTTTCAAACACCGGTAAAGCGGCTTTCCGCGATGCCGATGTCCAACAGCCAAACACTGCGGCTACTTTGTCGTTTTCCAAAAGTTTCTTGGATTTTTCAGCAAAAGTGGGCCAATCGCTGGCACCGTCTTCCTGAATCACTTCAATCTTTCTACCGAGTACCCCGCCCAAGGCATTGATTTGAGCGATAGCGAGCTTTTCGGCTTGAATAGACCCAGTTTCACTGATCGCCATCGTGCCGGTTGCGGAATGTAAAATACCTACTGTGGCGGTGGTGTCGGTGACCGCGAGGCCAGTGGTATTGACGGCGGCGGTGGGAAAATCCGCTGCGAGGGCGGTGCTTACTACCATGGAAAAACCCAAGGCAAGGGCAACTGCCATCGGCACGGCCGCATTTTTTAGGCTTTGATATTTATCGGAACGACTCATTAGCTTCTCCTAAAGATTTTAAAATATGACGATTTAACTGCTATTCACTGCGTTGATTCCTTATTGGTTGAAAAGGTTGAGGTTAAAATTAATGGCTCAGCATCCAAGGTCTAGCGGTTCTTTTGGTTTGCATCTGTAAGGCAGGGGTTTGTTGATCCGATGCCTTTACCGTTTTAGTCTTATCCGGCGGCGCCTTGCACGAATGCACGCCAGCACAACCGCAAGAGCGGCTCATTGAACGCGGCGCGTGGGCTGATTGTTCATTACGCTCATGTGCGACACGCTGGTTTTTTCCCAGCAGGGCAAAGTTCGGCACTGAAATTAGGCGCTCACTCATGCACCCACAGCCCGTACAAATCATAGGCTGTCGGTATTGGCTCATCTTTTGGAGTGCGGAAAACACGCCGCAGGCATCACAGTAATATTCATATAAAGGCATCCGCATAACTCCCCGTTAAAAATCAAGCTCAACTGGCGACGGCGGTATCTATCTCGCCGCTCAGCATTTTCTTCGGCCCACTCACACAAGGCTTCAAGTCAAAATCAAAAATTTCAGTCGGTAACCAAAGCGTCGCGCAAGCATTGGGAATATCGACGATGCCACTGATATGCCCTTCTACGGGTGCTGTGCCTAAAATTGACAGCGCTTGTGCGCCGCTATAACCAAATTTTTTGAGGTACTCAATAGCATTTAAACAGGCTTGACGGTAGGCGACATGCACATCCAAATAATGCTGCTTGCCTTGCTCATCCACTGAAATGCCCTCAAAAATCAAATAATCGCGATAATTGGGCGTGAGCGGGCTGGGTTGGAAAATGGGGTTTTTGATGCCGTATTTCTTGACACCATTTTTGATCAAGCTGACTTTGATGTCCAAGTAGCCCGCCATTTCAATTGCCCCGCAAAAGGTGATTTCGCCATCGCCTTGTGAAAAATGCAGGTCACCCATCGACAACCCGCCATCTTTGACATACACCGGAAAATACACTTTTGAGCCTTTGGTCAGGTTCTTGATGTCGCAATTGCCACCGTGGTCGCGTGGCGGCACAGTCCTTGCGCCTTCTGCCGCCGCCGAAGTGGCCGCATCGCCCGTCAGCTTGCCCATCACTGCTGATTGTGGATTTGGCGGTAATGCCAAGGCAGGCACGCGGTTGGGGTCAGTGGCAATCAAGGCGGCTTCACGTTTATTCCAAGTGTCCAATAGTTTTCTGGAAGGCAAGCAACCAATCAGGCCGGGGTGCATAATGCCTGCAAATTTAACCCTCGGCACATGCCGTGAAGTGGTGTAAATACCATGAAAATCCCAGATGGATTTGCGTGCATCGGGATAATGGTCGGTCAGAAATCCCCCACCATTTTCCTTGGAGAACAGCCCATTAAAGCCCCATTGGGAATCCTCAAAAGTGCCGACATCCAAGATGTCCACGACCATCAAATCCCCCGGTTCCGCGCCTTCCACGCCAATCGGGCCACTGAGGTAATGCACTTGTGTCAAATCCACATCACGCACATCATTGGCGCTATCGTTGTTGCCGATTTGCCCGCCCGTCCAATCCATACATTCCACGCGGAACTCATCATCCGGCTTGACCATTGCCACCATCGGCAAGTCAGGATGCCAACGGTTGTGGATAAACCCCTCCTGCTCCCAAGGTTTTTTGTTCAAATCTAATTTGATCAGTGTTTTCATGGGCGGAACTCCCGAGTGGTGCAACTCACCGCAAAATACTTATTGTGGTGTACTCCCCTTTTGGTATTGCCTTTAAGGATAGATACTTGTTCGCAAAAATTATTCATTTCCAGCCCCCTTGTTATTAAGCATAACGTTAAGTAACTTTGCCCTTGGGCAAAGCAGCCTAAACAGGCGATTTCATTGTTGATTGTTTGGCGGGTTTGCACAATCAGTCAAATGACTGATTGGTTATTTGACGTATAAGGGGATAATGGCTAAGGAACATGCACGAAATAACTTGAGCAATTAGGCGAGGTAATACGGTAAAGTTGATGACTAAAACAGTTATTCAAAATTTTTTGGGCTCTATGTGATTTACAGTGGGTAAATATACGAGGCTTGTCATTTTTCTCCCTCCATCCTTCGACTGTTCGACAGGCTCACAGCTCAGGACGAACGAATTTACTCTCACAAAGCTTCTATAAAGGTTTACACCCACTGTATTTCACATAGAGCCTTGCTCAAGTTATTTCATGCACGTTACTTAGCTGTGCCAGGTCACTGGAGGATTTTAGTCCGCGCCCTAATGCTTGCATGGCTGAAACCAGGTTCAGGTCGTTAATCAGGTCACTCCTTAAAATCGCCATTCTACGGCATTGAAAATAAGCGGTTACACGGATTAATTTACACCCTCTTTTTGAAATAACTCATTACCCCCGATAGCTTTAACCTTTATCTTTAATATACAATCAAACTATCTTCAAGAAACTGGAATATCGATGATAAAGAACCGTTTCATTAAACAACTGTTCAGCAGTTTTGTGGATCTGGCGCCAATACTTGCCGTTGTTTTGATTTTTCAGGTTCTGATTATTGGTAAACCCGTGCCTGATGTTGCCGGTTTAATTATCGGCACTCTCTTTGTTATTCTTGGTCTTACCCTGTTTATTCAAGGATTGGAACAAAGCTTGTTCCCTCTGGGCGAGGCAATGGCATACTCTTTTGCACGTAAAGGCAGTTTATTCTGGTTACTGACGTTTGCCTTTTGTTTAGGTTTCGGTACGACAGTTGCCGAACCGGCGTTAATTGCCATTGCCGCAGAAGCTGCAAACATCGCCAGTAAAGGCGGTATGATTGAACAAACCGATGCAGCACGGGATAGCTATGCTTTGGGGCTGCGTATTACCGTTGCCTTATCCGTTGGTTTTGCTATTCTAATAGGCGTTTTAAGAATCATCCGGGGCTGGCCTTTGTATTATTTGATTATCGGCGGTTATTGCGGCGTAATCATCATTACGCCGTTTGCCCCAGCGGAGATCATTGGTATCGCCTATGATTCAGGTGGCGTTACTACATCAACTATTACCGTTCCGCTAGTGACTGCGCTGGGCGTGGGTCTTGCAACCGCCATTAAAGGCCGTAATCCGATGATTGATGGCTTTGGCCTTATCGCCTTTGCATCATTAACGCCCATGGTTTTCGTGATGGCTTATGGGATGCTGATATGAGCGAATGGGCAACACATTTTGCACTGGCACTGCTAGGCACCTGCCGGGATATTTTGCCTATTGCCGCTATTATTGTCGGCTTTCAGCTATTGGTTATTCGAAAACCTCTGGCAAACCCCAAAAAAACGCTAATCGGTTTTTTTTATGTCCTATTGGGTATTGCGTTCTTTTTGGAAGGTTTGGAAATGGCGTTGTTCCCATTGGGAAAGTTGATGGCAGCTCAATTGACT
>JAYTJI010000171.1:0-7440 GCA_043731245.1 Methylococcaceae bacterium
GCATTAGCCAAGAAATCAATGATGGTGTTGCGTGATTTGCTGGGTGATGATGAGGATAAGGAACAGCTTTTTGCGGCAGCTTTGCACGCGGCTGGAAAAAGAGTGGTGGTAAAATGCCCTGATTATGCAGAGCCCTTGGCCGGTAAACCCGATGCCAGTTTTAAGGGGAAATTATTACGTTATGATGTTTATTTTAAAGGATAAAAAATGTCTGAATGGTTAGATGTGGTTGATCAAAATGGGTTAGCGGATGGCGAAAATATTGTTATTGATGTCGATGGAACAGACGTGGCGGTGTTTAAAATAGAGGGCGCTTTTTACGCCATTGAAGATGTCTGTACCCATGATGGGGCGGAAATTGCCAGCGGTATTCTGGATGGTGATGAAATTATCTGTCCCCGTCATGGTGCGCGTTTTTGCGTTAAAACGGGTGCTGTAAAATCTCCCCCCGCCTATGAAAATATCGATTGTTTTCCAGTGCGAATAGAAAATGGAAAAGTGCAGGTCAGGGATAATCGCTGGGATTAATGTTATTGATGGTGTTGTTGAAGTAGTTCAATGCAACGGCCTTGTAAAAAACTATCCAAGGTGTTTAGCGTAGGGGGTAAAGCAACATTGGAGATAGTTTATAATGTGAGCATGACCAGATAACCACAGCTAAAGCTAACTGTGGTTATCCAAAGCACCTTGATAAGAAGTTTAAAAAATCAAATGATTATTTGATTTTAGCTTCTTTATAGATAACATGCTTGCGGACAACAGGATCAAATTTTTTGATCTCCATTTTCTCAGGCATTGTGCGCTTGTTTTTTGTGGTGGTGTAGAAGTGGCCAGTGCCTTCGGTAGAAATCAGTTTAATTTTATCGCGCATTTTCTTTTCTCCTTAAACCTTTGTGCCGTTTTTACGCAAATCCGCCAACACAGCGTCTATGCCATTTTTATCAATGATACGCATTGCTTTGGTGGAAATTCTAAGGCGCACCCAACGATTTTCGCTTTCTACCCAGAATCTGTGGTGTTGCAGATTCGGCAGGAAACGTCTTTTGGTTCTGTTGTTTGCGTGTGATACGTTATTACCTGTAACGGGTTGTTTACCTGTTACTTGACATACTCTAGACATGATTAACCTCTTGGTGCGCCTAAATTTATAAATTAGCCGATCTTTATACCAAAAAATCTTTTCAAGGTAAATAACTATCTATAAAATAAACGCAATACACTTCTTCTCAAATACAAAGCAGGACAATAATGCCTATTAAACTCGGTATGGTTATGGACTCCATTGACCATATTAATATCAAAAAAGACACCAGTTTTGCTATGTTACTTGAGGCTCAGGCCAGGGGGTGGGAGCTGCATTATATGGAACTTAATGACTTGTTTCTAAGAAATGGCAGGGCATTCGCGCGAACCCGAACGCTGACGGTTCAACGTAACGCAGAGCAATGGCATCAATTTATTTCTGAACAAGATATTCCGCTGGATCAACTGGACGTCATTATGATGCGCAAGGATCCGCCTTTCGATCAGGAATATATCTATGCCACTTATTTGCTGGAACGTGCCGAAAGTATGGGAGTCTACGTTGTCAATAAGCCGCAATCGTTGCGCGATGCCAATGAAAAACTTTTTACCGCCTGGTTCCCTCAGTGCTGTGCGGAAACATTGGTTGCCAGAGAGCCCGTTAGAATAAGAAACTTCCTGAATGAACAGGGAGAAATCATCTTAAAGCCCTTAGACGGGATGGGCGGAACCTCCATATTTCATTTACGTCAAAATGATCCCAATCTAAGCGTGATTCTGGAAACCATGACGCAATATAATAGCCGTTATGTGATGGCGCAAAAGTATTTGCCGGAGATTAAAGATGGTGATAAGCGTATCTTGATGGTGAATGGTGAGGCTGTACCTTATGCGCTGGCACGCATTCCCGCTCAGGGTGAAACGCGCGGCAATCTGGCGGCCGGAGGACGTGCGGAAGGCCGTAAACTAACTGAACAGGATCGATGGATAGCGAATCAGGTGGGGCCTACATTACGGGAAAAAGGCCTGATTTTTGTCGGATTAGATGTCATAGGCGACAAGCTGACCGAAATTAATGTCACCAGTCCTACCTGCGCTCAGGAATTGGATCAGCAGTTTGGGCTTAACATAGCGGGTCTATTGATGGATCATATTGAAAACACACTACAATAATATGGCAAATAAGGCGATATTCGATCCTCCGTCCACGCTAGCAAAGAATGATTCATTATTGCTAGCTTTATTTGTAGCGGTTATTGTTCACGTTGTCCTGGTCTTGGGCATGAATTTTGCCGCGCCTCAACCGGATAAAATCAATAAATCGATAGATATTACACTGGTTAATACCCCAGCAAAAAAAGTACCCAAAAAGGCGAAATTTTTAGCACAGGAAAATCAGATAGGCGCGGGTGAGAAAGCTAAAAAGCCCGAGCCACCGGCACAAAAGCTCCCTAGCCAGGGCAATAGTGAGGTAAAGCAGATCAAAAAAATAGCTCCTGAAGAGGAAAGTAAGCCTAAAGCAGCAGAAAAAATACTGACCCAGCAAAAAGCTGAAAAGAAGGTTATTACAGCCAACAAACCTGCTGAAGTCAGCCAGCCTAAGCCCGAAAAGCATCAGGCGTTGACGGCAGAATCATTACAGCAACAAATTTTACAAATGGGCACAGAAATAAGACAAAACCAGCCCAGTTCAGAACAAACCAAAATAAAATTTGTTGATTCAGTGAGCGCCCATAAATATGTTGCCGCACAATATATGAAAGACTGGGAAAGTAAAGTAGAGCGTACAGGTAATCTTAACTACCCGGAAGAGGCCGCCAAGCAAAATTCATCGAGTACATTAACTATGGATGTTGGCATTAAAGCGGATGGTAGTATCTACAGCATTCGCATTAACAAGTCCTCTGGTAATCCGGCCTTAGATGAGGCCGCAAAGAGAATTGTCCGTATGAGTGCGCCATTTGCACCCCTGCCTTTAGATTTACGCAAAGAACTTGATGTTCTGGTAATTACCCGGGTCTGGAAATTTTCTGATGAATCAGGATTGGTTACACGATAAACAGTTGCTTAAGTCACTATAACCTTCGATACTAAGTCCCATGAATCAAGCTACTTACTTCAATAACCAGTTTATTATCGCCATGCCTAACCTGGCTGATCCTAATTTTTTTCATACGGTCACCTATTTGTGTCAGCACAATGAGGAAGGGGCTTTAGGGATCGTCATTAACAGATCAACGGAGATGCAACTGGGCGAGATTTTTAAGCAAATGAATATACGCGTTACTGCGCCCGGTGCCGCAGAAATACCTGTTTTTGCGGGTGGCCCGGTACAGCAGGAACGCGGTTTTGTCCTGCATACTGCCGGTGGCGGTTGGGATGCGACGCTGGCCGTTTCAGAGTCAATTTCTTTAACGACCTCGCGTGATGTCATTGAGGCCATTGCTGTCGGTAAAGGGCCTGATCAGTATCTGATAGCGTTAGGTTATGCAGGCTGGGGTGAGGGTCAGCTGGAACAGGAAATACTGGCTAATGCCTGGTTAAATACGCCTTATGGTAAACACGTTTTATTTGATACGCCCATTAACAAACGCTGGCAAGCAGCGGCCGGACAAATCGGTATTGATATTAATCAGTTAACTACACCGGCAGGGCATGGCTAAACAAGATCCGCTATTAACAAAAACCAATACCGATACTTATCTGGGCTTTGATTTCGGCAACAAAAAAATAGGTACTGCGGTCGGTCAAACCATCACGGCTACCGCAAGCCCATTGCAAACTATTCGCTCTATCAATCAGAATCCCAATTGGGAAATAATCAGCAAACTGATACAAGAATGGCGGCCTACTGGTTTGGTCGTTGGTATTTCCAGACAGGCTGACGGCTCTGACAACCCGATTACACCACGCATGTTAAGATTCTGTCGCCAACTGGAAGGCCGTTATCAGCTGCCTGTTTATCAACAGGATGAAACATTATCGACATTCGAAGCTAAACAGCTGTTGTTTGACGAAGTCAGCGTTAATGCCTCCAAACTTTGGGAGGTTCAAGATCAGCTCGCCGCCCAGCTTATTTTGCAGACCTGGTTAAACGATAATAAAAACAAGGAGTTTTAAATGCTAGAAATACACGATTTACTCAATAAACTGGAAACCGAGCTAAAACGTATCATTGTTGAAAGAAAGCTTACTAATCCACTGATGATCGGTATTCGCAGCGGTGGCGTATGGATTGCCGAACAGTTGCATCAGCGGCTTAACATCAAGGAACCGTTGGGGCTGCTGGATATTTCTTTTTATCGCGACGACTTTTCGCAAATCGGAGTTAATCCCAATGTAAAGCCCAGCCAGTTGCCGCCCCATATTGAAGGCCGCGATATTATTTTAATTGATGACGTTTTTTATACCGGAAGAACGATACGCGCGGCTCTTAATGAGATTTTTGATTATGGCAGGCCAAATCAAGTAGTTTTAGCGGTGTTGATAGAGCGTGACGGCAGACAAATTCCACTGAGTCCTGATTGCGTCGGGGCAAGCATTAACCTGAATGCCGATCAGCGGATCAAATTAACCGGCCCTGAGCCATTGGCTATTCATCTACAAACACTCGATGCGGCAGCATAAGCGATGACTGACAACCTCCAGTTAAATGCAGAAGGCAAACTTAAGCATTTTTTGACCATTGAAGGCTTGAATAAAAGCCTGTTGACAGAAATTCTCGATATAGCTGAATCTTTTATCGGCATGAATGATCAACAAATTAAAAAAGTGCCGCTGTTACGTGGCAAAACCATCGTCAACCTATTTTTTGAAAACAGCACGCGGACACGCACGACCTTTGAGCTTGCCGCCAAGCGCCTGTCTGCCGATGTCTTAAGTATGAGTATTTCGACTTCGTCTACATCCAAGGGTGAAAGTCTGCTTGATACCATACGCAATCTGGAAGCGATGTTTGTCGATATGTTTGTAGTGCGTCACGCGATCAGCGGCGCCGCGCACTTTATCGCCCAGCAAACGGCATCTCATATCAGCGTTATTAATGCGGGCGATGGACAACATGCGCATCCTACCCAGGCCATGCTGGACATGTTTACGATTCGGCAAATAAAAAAGGATTTCTCTAATCTAAGAGTGGCCATTATTGGCGATATTCTACATTCCAGGGTTGCCCGGTCACAGATCCAGGCATTAAATACTTTGGGCGCGGCTGAAGTCCGGGTGATTGCTCCCAAGACTTTACTGCCTGCGCATGTTGAAAGTTTAGGGGTAAATGTTTCGCATAATTTGACCGCAGGGCTTAAAGATATTGATGTCATTATCATGCTACGCCTTCAGAAAGAGCGCATGACATCGGCGTTATTGCCCAGTGAAAGCGAATATTTTAAATGTTTCGGATTGACTGAAGATAAACTAAAAATCGCCAAACCCGACGCTATCGTCATGCACCCTGGGCCCATTAATCGCGGCGTGGAAATTGATTCAAAAGTCGCTGATGGCCCGCAGTCAGTCATCCTCAAACAAGTGAGTAATGGCATAGCCATCCGCATGGCTATTATGGCAATGGCTATGCAAAAACAGGGAGCCGTGTGATGAGCCAAATACATATCAAACAGGGCAGAATCATTGATCCGGCCAACAAGATCGACCGCATCGGCTGCATCTATATCGCTGACGGTAAAATCATTTCGGTAACCAACGAACCCGCTGGCTTTAAGCCTGATAGGGTTATTAACGCAGAGAACCAAATAGTCTGTCCGGGCTTTATAGACTTAAGTACCCGCTTGCGTGAGCCCGGACAAAGCCGCAAAGCGACTTTTAAAAGTGAAACGCTTGCCGCAGCAAGCGGCGGTATTACTACGCTGTGTTTACAGCCGGATACCAGCCCGGTTATTGATACACAGGCGGTTGCAGAGCTTATCAAGGAGCTGGCAGAAAAAGCCGGTTACCCGCAAATCTACCCGATTGCGGCGCTTACCCGAAAGCTGGAAGGTACAGAATTAAGCTCCATGTTAGCGCTCAAGCAGGCCGGTTGTATCGCAGTCGGCAGTGCCAATCAGCCGGTGAAAAATCTATTGATATTAAGACGGGCCATGGAATATGCAGCCAGTCATGATTTGTTGGTCATGTTTCGGCCTAACGATTATTGGCTGGGCAATAACGGTTGCGCCCATGAAGGCGCTGTTGCAACCCGTTACGGCTTGCCCGGCATTCCAGAAGAGGCGGAAACAATCGCTTTGGCGCAATGCCTGGAATTAGTCGAATTAACTGGCTGCCGCGTACATTTCGGCCAGCTCAGCTGTAAGCGTTCCGTGATCAAAATATATCAGGCAAAAAAATATGGTTTGAAGGTTAGTGCCGATGTCGCTATTCACCAGCTGCATTTAACAGAAAATGACATTATTCCTTTTGATAGCAGCTATCACGTATTGCCGCCCTTACGTACCGAAGCAGACATGCAGTATCTTAGACAAGGGCTGGCCAGCGGTACGCTTAACAGTATTTGTTCCGACCATCAGCCGCATGATTTAGATGCCAAACTGGGTGCATTTCCAGAGACAGAGCCCGGAGTTTCATCATTGGAAACACTGTTACCATTAATGCTCAAATTAGTGGTACAAAACGCCATAACGCTGGAACAGGGTATAGCCTGCTTAAGCGAAAATCCGGCACGGGTTCTAGGTATAAAAAGCGGTGCATTAACGGTTGGTTATGCGGCGGATGTGTGCGTTTTTGATCCCGAATTAGAGTGGCAAGTTAATTCAGATAACTGGAAAAGCCAGGGGCTTAATACACCGTTTTGGGGGCACACACTGAAAGGTCGAGTGACTCATACCTTGCAGGCAGGCAAAATCATTCATTGTTTGAAGTAACTGCTCAGCAGCTGCCAGTATTGCTTATAGAACACGGATGCCAAAAGTAGGCGCCTCTAGGTGACACTGATTAGACGGGTTGTAACGGATTTTTCTAAATGAAATATACCCTCTAACCCGTGTTTATCAGTTAAATCCGTGTCATCTGTCTTCTGTTTTTCTAAGGGCTGAGTAGCCGCAGACGGATTAGCGCTAGCGTAATCACGCCTGGGAGCCTCTGAAATGGCATAATACGCTATCGCGCCCTTGTGCCGAAAAAGAGGAAGACCAAAAAGTGAAAAGTAATTTTATTCTGCCCCCAATTATTGTAAGGCAATTTCGTGCGAGCGACCCGCCATGCCAAACAACGCACGGTTTCCAGACATGCCACCCAACAAAAGACCAACGCTTGGAAATATCGATGTGGAAATCAGCATGATAGGCTATAGTTTATGGTGGTTCGCTTAAGAGACTATGAAAGAATTCAAAATACTGGCAACTTGCGCAATAGCCGCTTCCGATATTTTTTGAAAAAATGGTCGGCACTTTACGTTTTTATCCCGAT
>JAYTJI010000172.1:0-2644 GCA_043731245.1 Methylococcaceae bacterium
GATTACGCTTGATAGCATTATCGACCGTACCCAGTCCACAATTATAGGCAGCCAGAGCGAGTAGCCAGTCACCATTGAAGTGTTGTTTAAGGAATGATAAATAACGTGATGCAGCCTGAGTGGAGGCGGTAATATCAAGTCTGGCATCATACTGATCAGTTTGTTGCAAGTTGAAATCATGACCGGTACTGGGTATGAATTGCCAAAGTCCAGCGGCACTTTTAGGCGATTGTGCAGTGGGCTGATAGGCGCTTTCTACAATAGGTAACAGCGCAAGTTCGTAAGGTAGCTTATGTTGGCTAAGGCTTTCGACAACGTGATACAGATAAGGTTGCGCACGTTTAGCGACTTGTTGCAGATAATCACGGTGTTGTGTGTACCAAATAGTATGTTTATTGACCCGATCATACATAAGCTGCTGTTTAACGAAGTCTGGGTCTGGTATTGAGCTAGTTAAAAGATCTGCCTTAATCGGATCAGTAACTGACGAGAGGTTGCCGACATTGGAGTCTGTTTGCGCTTTTAGCTCAGGATGGAAATCAATACGCGTACGGAGACGCGATTGATTAGTTGAGCCAGTCAGCTTATTGTTTTTGGATGCAAATAATTGATTTGGAGAGGCTAAACTCGTGCGGATTCTTGACGCGGCAATGGCATTTAGTTTGAGACGGGCATAGCGGGTGTAGTTATTAGCTGGAGCAGAAGCCGTATTGGGTTGCTTACGCTTTTGGGATTCAAACGTTTTTTCTGTCACCGGATTCACATGCAGGGGGAGGGCAGGAAAACCGTTGGTATCTGAAGTGATGGGGGCAGAATTAAAGTCAACAAGCGCAGGGAGGGATGGCTGATTAAGGGATCCCATAGATACGTCATTGCTTTTGGGTACAGGAGTTTGTTCTGGTGGAATGGTTACTAAGCTTGGGCGGGGGATTTGCATACCTGAACGAATGCGTTCCCAAACGTTGCCTGGGTTTTTTATTCTTTTTTGCTTAACGCGAAGTAACGGATGAGTTTTATTTTTTCCTCGTGAACGCGCCGCATGTCCCCGCTGGGGATTATTTTTATCAGCCTTGGTGCTCACTGAGGCAGCCAATATTTCAGTAGGTTGGGCCAACAGGGACGAACCAATTAAAATATTTATTACTAAAACTAATAGTCGCATTATATACCTTCTCTACATCCAGATTGTTTTGATAATAATTTGGAATTTAATGGATGCACGGGCTGGTGATGTAAAAACAGAGCGGTAAACAGTTTTGAATTACCGCTGATTTTATGACTGTAAGCTTGAAACTGCATCAATTACTGAATTTAGGATAATTTAAATCAATAATGTACCCTTTTTAGATAAAATCCGGTATCAAAAAATTCATTTACGTCATCGTGTCCCCTATAAGTCACTATCTTTGGGCTCGTAAGTAGCTGATTTCCCGTCAACGTATGCCGTTTTTTCGTTCAATTTTTGGCGCAGCCACCAAGACCTATGGCTGATGTGTTGGCTAAGAAGTTTATCTTATCTACCATGAAAACGGGTGGTTACCGGATAAGTATAGTAGATGTACGTTTACATTAAAACTATGGTTTTGTTTATTCGACAAACGCCTTAAAGTGATAAAATATAAAATAAAGATTTAGCCATCAGTCAATAGTTGCCCACGGTGAGGCTGCGTTGACTATGATTTAGACGGTTTATGCTATCTGCTTATCTAAAGAATAATTCTTCCCTTTTACCTTATACATATTTATGACAAAAATTCCCACAGTCGGCTTTATTAGTTTGGGCTGTCCCAAAGCGCTAGTTGATAGCGAACGAATTTTAACTCGTCTTCGCTCAGAGGGTTATGACATTTCACCGACTTACCAAGATGCTGATTTGGTGGTTGTTAACACTTGCGGTTTTATTGATGCCGCAGTAGAGGAGTCACTGGACAGCATTGGTGAAGCTTTAGCGAAAAACGGTAAAGTGATTGTTACCGGTTGTTTAGGCGCTAGAGAAGATGAAATAAGGGCGCGACATCCTCAGGTTTTAAAAGTGACGGGTGCGCACGCTTTAGAGGAAGTCGTGGCTTCCGTGCATGAGCATTTGCCGCCTCGACACGACCCTTTTACCAATCTCTTGCCGCCACAAGGCGTAAAATTAACGCCTAATCATTATGCCTATTTAAAAATTTCCGAGGGTTGTAACCATCGCTGTACGTTCTGCATTATTCCCTCAATGCGTGGTGATCTGGTCAGCAGGCCGGTTGACGATGTGATGTTGGAAGCAGAACGCTTGGCAAATGCGGGGGTCAAAGAGTTATTAGTGGTTTCGCAAGACACCAGCGCTTATGGACTGGATTTAAAGTATCAAAGCCGGGACTGGAAAGGGCGTTCTGTTAAAACACGCTTTTATGATTTAGCCGAGGCGCTGGGCGATTTAGGTATCTGGGTACGACTGCACTATGTTTATCCGTATCCTCATGTTGACGACGTGATTCCATTAATGGCGGAAGGAAAAATTTTGCCTTATCTGGATATTCCTTTTCAACATGCCAATAGCCGTATTCTTAAATTAATGAAACGTCCGGCGGCCAGCCAAAATAATTTGGAGCGTATTAAGGCATGGCGGGAAATCTGTCCTGATATTACTTTACGCAGCACTTTT
>JAYTJI010000173.1:0-4175 GCA_043731245.1 Methylococcaceae bacterium
GGCTATTCTTCGTTCATAAAGCGCTTGGCGTAAGATTCCAAATGTGGAATATCAATGCGATAGCCTTTGAGCATTAAATGCCAGTACATCCAGGGAAAACCGATTTTTTTGCCTATCCACCAGATAAACAGATTTTTTCTGGGGTCTAACCACGGAAATGACGGCGTTACCTTGCCGCCATAGGCAAACTCCGCCAACATCACGGTACTCAGTGAGGTTGTCAATGGGCAGGAGCCATAGCCATCATATTTTTCTTCCAGCGGTTTACCGTTGATAAGATGCAGGATATTGTCCACCAGAATCGGCACCTGTTTCCGAACCGCTGCGGCGGTTTTGGCATTGGGCGTTGAAGTGGCATCACCCAAACCGAAAATATTGGCGTATTTATTGTGCTGTAACGTTTTCTCATGCACATCCACCCACCCAGCCGCATTCGCTAATGGGCTTTTTTTAATGAAATCAGGCGCACTTTGCGGCGGCGTGACATGGATCATGTCAAAGGTTTTAACTACTTGTTGCTTGTTACCGTCAGCGTCAGTCATCTCAAACGTGGCAGTTTTAGCAGCACCATTAATCGCGACCAGATTATGATTAAAATTAGTTTTAATCCCATAGCCTGCAACCACTTTCATTAATGCTTTGGCAAAAAATGGAATACCAAACATGGCAGGGCCTGCATTGCAGAATTCAATGTTGAATTTATCCAGAATACCTTGTTTGCGAAAACGATCAGCCGCCAAATACATGATTTTTTGAGGCGCACCGGCACATTTAATAGGCATAGGCGGTTGCGTGAACAGTGCGGTGCCGGATTTTATCTGCTGGATACATTCCCAAGTATATTCCGCCGTCTTAGGGGAGTAATTGCTGCACACATTATTTTTACCTAGAGTTTCCGGTAGGCCTTTAATTTTGTCCCAATCAAGTTGTAAGCCGGGGCAGACGACTAGATAGTCATAGGTAAGTGTCTCACCGGAACGCAGGGTTACGGCATTATCGTCCGGTTGAAATGATTCGGCATAGTCTTTAATCCATTTTACAGTTGGATGAATTAAATCAACTTCATTCCGCATGGTTTGTTTTAATGTGTAAGCGCCACCGCCGACAATGGTAAAACCCGGTTGATAATAATGCGTTTCAGAGGGCTCAATAATGGCAATATCGATTTTGGCATTCTGCCGACGCATATTGTTGGCGACAGAAACGCCAGCGGCACCGCCGCCGACGATTAAGAGTGTATGGTGTTGTTGTGACATAAATTTCTCCTGTTATTATTTATATTTCTAAGATGTAAGGCGTATTTTGTGCCTTTCTCAGTTTAACTTAATACCTTGCATCTTTAAACTTTCAGGCTTTTTGCCACGCTTCAAAACCACCCGCCATAGACAATACATTGTTATAGCCTAACTGTTGCATAGCCTGTGCCGCCAACGCAGAACGAGCGCCAGTGCGGCAATAAATCAGCACGGCTTTAGATTTGTCTGACAGTTCCGGGCTATTGCCGATTTTAAATTCCAGGACACCGCGCGGCAAAAGCACCGCATTATCAATATGGCCTGCTGCGTATTCGCTCTCTTCACGCGTATCGACAACAACGATATTACCCTCTGCCAGCAATTGTTTAGCGGTAGTCACTGTCACTTCGGTAATGTGTTGTTTGGCCTCAGCGACCTTATCTTGAACGCTGATTTCATTACGAACAGGACGCGTCGTATCTCTTACAACAACCGCATCCTGGCGTTCATCCTCATCCAAACCGCAATACCGGTTGGCAGGGACGGCTTCATCAATTAACCGGGGTTTAGGCAGATTTAAGTTGTCCATAATCTCGACAAACTCTTCACGCGTTTTTCCAGCCAGACGTGGATTGGTCGTGCGTTCTTGTTTAATGCTACTGACCCAGCGCTGTTGATAATCATGGCCGGGATAAACCAATGTTTCATCCGGTAAGGTAAACAAGCGTTGGGTGATACAGTCATAAAGCGCACCTGCGTCACCGCCCTGAAAATCGGTGCGTCCACAACCGCCAACTAATAAGGAATCGCCGGTAAAAACGCGGTCTCGCCATAAAAAAGAAATACTGCCGCGTGTGTGGCCAGGCGTAGCAATCACTTTAATCTGTTCGCTGGCACCTAATTTAAAAATATCGCCATCCTGGATTTGCACGTCCGCCGTCTCTGCGCCGCAGAGCTGACTAACCGCCGTTTGTGTGCCCAAGCGTTGACGCAACAGGCCACTTGCGGTTATGTGGTCAGCATGAACATGCGTTTCCAGTGAATATTTCAGTTGCAAGCCATGTTCTTCCAACAGGGCAATATAGTCCTCAATATGGGTATTGACAGGATCAATAAAAACAGCCTCTTTACTGACAGGGTCAGCAATTAAATAAGTGTAAGTCCAAGTTTCTTTATCGAATAGTTGTTTGAATATCATGATGTTTGTCCTCGTTGTTGTTGGGTTATTTGCATGCTATGGCAAGTGAGTCACTTTTGCCTATGTCAAGTTAATGAAACTGATTTTCTCTGGAATACTCATTTCGCCTCGTCCACCATCAGGATAGTTTTCTCCTCAACAGCTTTGGCAACTTCGATTAACTCCGCATCCTGAGAGAGTGCCGAAAGCATCTGCATCGGCTTGATAAGGCCGATCTTGGTTTTGCCTTGCTCGGTAAACACCGAAATACGGCACGGCAACGCCATGTTCAAACGCATATCAGTGGACAGCACTTTTGCAGCCTGTACGGGATTGCAGACTTCAAAAATTTTACATTCTTCATCAAAAGCAATGCCTTTGCTGCGCAGCGCGGTGCCCAGGTCGTGGACATGCAACACCCCAAAGCCATTATGTTTAACGGCTGATTCAAGGTCTGCCGCCGCTAGCTCGAATGATTTATCTGTTGTAACAATGTAATACATGAGAACCTCGCTCTTTATGTTCGATACAAAACGCCAACCCAACCGGAGTGGCGTTTCTGCTGGAGACCTGCTTAGGCCGCCGCAATCACAATCTCGGACTTAATGGAGTTACCGATGAAGCATTGCTCATGCGCCTTCTGGTGAACTTCGGTGATTTCGGAAGCGCTGGGCTGCTTGCTGCCGGAAAACTCGATTTTGGGCCGAAGCGTAATCTTAGACATGAGGGTCTTGCCTTCAGCATTCTTACCCATTTCGCCATAGGCTTGATCACGGTAGCTATCCACGACAAACCCTTGTTTTGCCGCCATGAACAGAAAAAACAACATGTGGCAACTTGAGGTTGCGGCGACGAGTGCCTCTTCAGGATCAATAGCCTCCAGTGACGACATAGGAACAGGTAGGACGGTTGGTGAGGATGAGGCTGGAACCTTTACGCCATCAAACTCCCACAGGTGCGCCCGACTATATTTGTTATCAACGAAGTTCTGGTCTTTTCGTTCCCAAAGAATGGTCGATTCGTGTTTGTGCATAGTTTTTCTCCTAAGTTAAAATTGAAACTTCGATCTTCAGAGCCGCATTTTTTCGGCTTTCTTATTACTTACCAGAAATAATAGCAAGGTACGTGCCATAATTAATAAATATATAATCAATTGATTTTTATTAAAAACAACTGGAGTCCCATTTTTTCAGCGAGGCTTTATATGTTTCACTGAAACATTTTACTGTTTCACTATATCGCTATGAAACAAACGAGACATCGTTAAATAACATCCATGTTTTGATTTGCACCAACGTTATATTAACTTTGATTTCTAGCCTTGGTTAAGAAGACTAAAAGTAGTGAGATGGCTTCCCTTTGCATTAGATCCTCCCATACTGATTACGCAGCCACCGCATTGCAATGCCGGCAACAGAAACTCTTCTTTGATAATAGATGTGGTTGTCCAAATTAGGCTAAAGGATTATTTAGACGGTATATGTAAACTGGTTAATGCCCGCATAAATGCAACCAAATCGGTTTTTTCCTGTTGCGTCAGATGCAGAGGAAATATTTTAGTGTCGATAAAACGGTTTTTGTCTCCGCTTTATCATAATGTTCAATGACTTCCTCCAGTGTTTTCATGCTGCCATCGTGCATGTACGGGGCGGTTAAAGCTATATTCCTGAGCGTCGGTGTCTTGAATTTGCCAATGTCGGCAAGGTCTTTGGTGGCATTAAAACGCCCCAGTTCAGAACGCTGGTTGGTGGTTAAAGGGAAAT
>JAYTJI010000174.1:0-5447 GCA_043731245.1 Methylococcaceae bacterium
AGCCTTCTTTTCTTTCGGACTCAGAGCTGGTTTTTTCTTGTCTTCTTTATTGCTTTTTTGTTCTTTACTCATGGTACTCACTCCAAATAATTGATAGGGGTTTTCTTAAACTTCGTGTAAATGACGAAAATATGCCAATGCATTGAAAGCTCATGTGGCAAACGTAAGTGCCAAATACCATTGTTTTAGCTTACTACCATAAGCTAAAAAGCACAACTTTGAGCTACGCCTATCTACGTGTGCTGCCCTGAGAAAACTAAAACCATTTAAAGTCGATGACTACCAAGCATAATAGTCGAGCAACGGCCTTTGCTGCCCGACTATCTGATTATATGACTAAGGAAGATACCTTACCCGTGTCGTGACCCAATCCAGTGAAAAGTCACGCGCAGTCGAACTGGATACATTGGTTAATCGAACTCTAAAATTGCTATTAGCCAGATTAGTATCAAGCCAAGACCGTCCCCAGGTATCTACAGGGCCGCCCAATATATAGGTTTTACTGCCTGTAGCCAATGTTCCTGTAGTTTTAGCGCTAGTCCAGCTAACACCACCGTCCCAGGATAACTCAGCGCAAATCTTTGGCGTACCTGCTGTGCTATCTGCTTTGGCATTCAAACGCACTTCAATACCTTGAATCAAGGCTCCTGCTGGAACGCTAATACCGAAGTTATAGAATTGATGCTTGTCTTTACCGCTATTGGTACATGTGGTATTCGTATTCGTACCGCTGTCAGTATCAACAGCAAAGAGCCCGTTGAGGCTGAAAGCATTAGTTGGATTGGTAGCATATCCGTTATTATCGCCGGCAGTGCTGGTAACTGGCGCATTCGAGCCGGGGCTAAAAAATCCAGTCGTAGTCACATCACAATATTGCGCTTGTTTACCGATTGCACTATATGGACAAGCGGCCTGAGACAATAGATACAAAATAGCAGCGCGGTTACGCGCCGTTTCGGTTGGAATGACTTCATCCGGTGGATAAAAACCGCCAAGCGCTGAAGTTGCCGGGTACATCTCAAAGGTATAGTTTAAAACGCCATGTACGCCGTAGAGCCAATCATTTATAGTACCATCGGTAAGATAAAGGTCACTAGCCTGTTCAGGAGTATACCCGTTAGTTGCCGCCATGCTAGCACCCATTGCTGCTAAGGTATTGCGATCATCTAATGTCATATCAGCGGGTACATCAGTCGTTGTATAACCATAAGGCCATAGAATCAATTGGCTATAGGTATGAAAATCAATTGCGACAGAAATTTGCTGCTTGCCATTAATAACTCTGCTATTAACAAAATTACGTACCACAGTTGTTTCAGGCGCTGAAAATCCAGAGGGTCCCCGATATGTTTCACTGCTTGTGGTAGGACTACTGCCGCCACAGCATCCCCAGAGATAATCCCAATTACGATTTAAGTCAGTACCGACAAACGTGGATCCGGCATTAAGTTGACGATTTTTCCGCCAAGATTGATAGATACCAGTAGCAATATCATATTCTCCACCATCGGGATTCATATCGAAAACCATCCAAATTTCCCGACTATTGACCAAATCGGTTATTTGAGTATTAACGTTATATTCATCCGTTAACATTTTTAATGTATATAAGGCTTGTTCGACTGTTAAATGTTCCCGTGCATGCTGATGGTGAGTTAACAATGCCTCGGGTTCATCTTCGTCACTTGCCACATTATCGGAAATTTTACCACCCCAAATAATTCGCCCTTCTTGGGATGTACCCATATTTATAAGCTGAAAAATGTCAGGATGATCGTTTGCGGCTTGCTGAAGTTCCGCAACCATTTCGGTGTAATCATGGTATGCCGAGTCAGCTGCTGGAAAAGCCAGCGCCGCTGCCTCCGGAATAGTAGGCAGTTCTGGAGTTAAACCCAACGCTTCAATCGCAAGCTTTTCTTTGGGTGTTGCTTCGATCAAGATATAGTCGTGACCGACTTCTAAAATTAATGCTCCAGTTTGAACAACTTTGGTTCGTATGTTTACATTGAAGACTTTATGAATAATATAAACTGCCGATGCTTTTTGGTCTGCGTAACTGGGGCTGGACCATGAAAGGTTTGCCAGAATTAACATTAGGATTGAAGACATTACGGAATATCTCAGTCGATTGAATATTTTCATTTTTCCTACTCCTTTTACTATTGATTGTGTCTGTATAAGACTAGTACGAATTCTAAGTTTTTCAATAAATCACATTTAATAATTACTCAACAATACAGATCCGATTTTTTTAAAATCGGCTTATCCCAAGTCAGCAAAATCTTTACATAAGTCGTGGGCACATTAATTTTGCGCGCCACATCAAGTCTCAATAATTGCTAAATAACATAAAATAATAGCCAACATCGCTTCGCCTAAAACACCTACTTCTGGTACTCTCTACCCACCTTAAACTGATTAACTAATCACTATGGCTCAATACATCTATTCAATGAACCGGGTCGGAAAAATTGTCCCACCCAAAAAATACATACTAAAAGACATCTCTTTGTCTTTTTTCCCTGGCGCAAAAATTGGCGTATTGGGTCTGAACGGCTCCGGTAAATCAACATTGCTAAGAATTATGGCGGGCATCGACAAGGAAATTGAAGGTGAAGCTATTCCGCAAAAGGGTATTAACATCGGTTATCTGCCGCAAGAACCGCAACTGGATCCGGCTAAAACAGTGCGTGGCAATGTTGAAGAAGCGGTCGCTGAAATCAAGGCTGCTTTGGAACAACTTGACGCAGTTTATGCCGCTTATGCAGACCCTGATGCTGATTTTGATAAATTAGCTGCTGATCAGGCGCGTCTGGAAGACATTATTAACGCTTGTGATGGTCATAATCTGGAGCGAAAACTTGAAGTCGCGGCTGATGCGTTACGCTTGCCGGATTGGGATGCCGACGTCACTAAATTATCGGGTGGTGAAAAACGCCGCGTGGCCTTATGCCGGTTATTGTTATCCAATCCCGACATGCTGTTATTAGACGAACCCACCAACCATTTGGATGCAGAATCGGTGGCGTGGCTGGAACGGTTCCTGCACGATTATCCAGGGACTGTCGTTGCCGTAACGCATGACCGTTACTTTTTAGATAATGTGGCCGGTTGGATTCTGGAACTGGACAGGGGCTCAGGTATTCCGTGGGAAGGTAATTACTCAAGCTGGCTGGAACAAAAAAGTAACCGCCTGTTGCAGGAAGAAAAACAGGAATCTTCCCGCCAAAAAGCCATGAAAGAAGAATTGGAATGGGTGCGCTCCAATCCCAAAGGCCGCCAAGCCAAAAGCAAAGCGCGGCTTGCACGCTTTGACGAACTGTCGTCATCTGATGTGCAAAAACGCAATGAGACCCAGGAAATTTATATTCCACCCGGCCCTCGCTTGGGCGACGTAGTAATTGAAGCCGACAATATCAGCAAAGCCTTCGGCGATAAGCTGTTAGTCAACGGCTTGAGTTTTAAACTACCACCCGGTGGCATCGTCGGCATTATCGGCCCTAACGGCGCAGGTAAAACTACGCTGTTCCGCATGATGGCTGGGCTTGAACAACCGGACTCGGGTACTTTAACACTGGGACAAACCGTTGAGCTCGCTTACGTTGACCAGTTGCGTGATGACCTGGATCCCAAGAAAACCGTCTTTGAAGAAATTTCCGATGGGCTGGATATGATTACTGTAGGCAAATATGAAACGCCATCCCGGGCTTATGTCGGACGTTTTAACTTTAAAGGCGCTGACCAGGGCAAACGCATCGGTGATCTTTCCGGCGGTGAGCGTAACCGTGTACATTTAGCTAAATTACTGAAAACCGGCGGCAATGTCTTGTTGCTCGATGAACCGACTAATGATCTGGATGTTGAAACCCTGCGTGCATTAGAAGACGCGTTGCTCGCCTTTCCCGGGTGCGCCGTTGTCATTTCGCATGACCGCTGGTTTCTGGATAGAATCGCCACCCACATGCTGGCGTTTGAAGGCGACAGCCAGGTTGTCTGGTTTGAGGGCAACTATGAAGATTATGAAGCCGATCGGCATCGCCGCCTGGGCAGTGATGCCGATAATCCACATCGACTTAAATATAAAAAACTGTCCTGATAAGTCTGTAATTCCCGCAGGGAAGCGGGTACTCCACTTTAAAAACAGCATGACTGCCAACCCAGCCAATTTATGCCCCTTGCTCTATTTTGCATAAAAATATTCAAAGCTATCAAATAGCAGCTTTCTTAAGGAGAGAAAACTGAATAACTATTGTCGCGGTAATCAAGTAAATCGTTAACTACAAAAAAGCTCCAATAGGGCTGCTATCCGGTATTGGAGCTTTTGAGGCTCATTCTGCTATTTTCACCAGCCAACCGCCGCCGCCATTGCAATTGCTTTGTGCATCGGCATCAATGGCAATTCTGGCATAAGTGTCTTTTAATGATGCGGGTAGCGTGCCGCTTACTTCAAAACTACTGCCTGCATTTTTAGGTGAGACTTTGATGGTAGCGGGCAGCCCTTTAACGGTAACTTTGATGCTCTCCGGGTGCGTGTTTGCAGACGCCGTAAAAGAGAAGCCTGAGCCCACAGCAACTTCGGAGTTTTCAGCCGGAACAAAATCGGTAAACTTAGGTTTGGCGCAGGCTTTTGAACTACTACTGCCGCCACCGTAAGCCCAGGAAGTGCTGGTAACCAGCATTAAAACAAAAATCCAAAAGCAATTATATCGTTTCATCATTAGTCCTCATCGTGTTGATATAGTAGTTGGACGAAGCCGCTAATGCGGAGAAGCGCCCATCTACAGGCCCAGTCTATTAAAATGTAACCCCACACCCCTCAATTTGGGGGTCAAATCACGAGGTTACATTACGATGACAGCATCCGAAGCAATTTTCAACCAAAATTACCAATCACACCTTAAGCACCTTAAGCTCAAAGGGCTCCAACCTAAAACAATTGACGCCTATGTCCGTGCCATACGACGCATCGGTGTGTATTTCAATCATGACGTTAATGGGCTGTCCGAAGCACAGTTGACCGATTATTTCAGTGATCTACTGGCTTCGCACTCCTGGAGTAGCGTCAAGCTTGATTTGTACGGGCTTAAGTTCTTTTATGCTTACATTTTAAGTAACTACTCGCCCCCCTCATCATTGAAAAATACACAAAAAAT
Source organism: Methylococcaceae bacterium (assembly GCA_043731245.1). GTDB lineage: Bacteria > Pseudomonadota > Gammaproteobacteria > Methylococcales > Methylomonadaceae > Methylobacter_C. The sequence continues at coordinate 5,154 of JAYTJI010000174.1, forward strand.
TTCTTGACAGCTTTTTCCGTCAAAAAAATATCTTTTGTTATGTCCGCATAAAATCTATCTACACAGCCCATTACCAATAACGCCAGCAGGTTTAATCCTTAGCCCATCCTTTCGAATACAAAAAAATATTGCCGCCCGTCAAGGGCGCTTCCTGGAAGCCGAAAAAAGCCATGATAAAATGTGCCCTATATTTACAGACTGAAGTTTCCCAGTTTTTCTACTCGTGACGTATATAGGAAAACCACACAAGTGGGGTTTGCTATAAATTACGCAAACCCTGCATTAAATCTCTAT
>JAYTJI010000175.1:0-4562 GCA_043731245.1 Methylococcaceae bacterium
ATATTACTTTGATTTTTATAGGGAATATATAAATAAAATAATCTGGGTTCCAGTGTGTGCAAGTATGAGTTTTTAGCAATATCAATGTCTCGCTCAAAGAACAGACCGCTATCGGCAGAAAATATAGGTAAGGTTCGGGAAATGGAATCAGGTGTTCCTGGTGATCCGTCACTTAGAAGATACTGGGTGTGCTGCAAGGAAACTTTAGGCGTAAAAAAAGCGCTGGCTGTTTGCAGTGGTAAGCTGATTGATGGCTTGGTATTGAAGCGCTGAGCATTCACAAGGTCGTTGTGTTGATAATATACGTATTCGTTTTCGAAGGCCGTATAAAGCGGTATGGAGCTGAAAGCATGATCCAAATTGAGATTAATTTGGGGTAGTTTTCGATAAGGGAGCGAGGCATCAGGTATTGTCGCGTTAATGGCCTGATAATTTTCAAGCCGGCTGACAAAGGAAATGCCTTGGTCGACATAACTAATATCGGCATCACTTCTAAGAAAGCTGAAATTGGGGAAGCTCAGCGCATTACCCAATTCAGCAAAATATTTTTTATCAGACACATAATTTAAATCAAGATTGGAATTTATTTTTGATGTAAATCGTGTCGTATTTTTAAATGAAGCCTGATAACGCGACTTATTGGTTACACTATCGCTAGGCAAAAACTCAGCGCTGGTAATGCCTTTGGATTGCTCTGTCAGATAACGAAAATTACCGGCCAATAAAGCGCCTCTTTTGGATAAATAGCCAAGGCTTAGGGTTGCATCGTAATTAGGCGCAATATTCCAGTAATAAGGTGCTGCTACTCTAAATCCAGCGTTTTTCGTGTTGCCGAATACGGGTGCAAGAAACCCCGAAAGCCGTCTGTTATCAATCGGAAAAGAGAGATAAGGCGAGTAAAAAACAGGTGTGCCTTTAAACTCAATCCAAGTGTTTTTGGCGGAGCCCCGACCGGTTATTTTATTCAATTTTAATTCAGAAGCATGGGCAATCCAATCCTGATTGCCGGGACGACAGCGGGTATAAGCGACATCTTTATACCGCGATAAAGTTTTGCTATCACGGTAGACGGCTTGTGCCTGGCCTCTGAGCGGTGTTGTTGGAGAAATAAACTGCACATCCCTTAGCGTAGACTGGTCAGAGGCTAGCTTGAGTGTCGCTGTGTCACTATGCAGTGCCAGTTCATCCTCGCGGTAATAGACATTGCCGTGTAGGTCAAGAACCTGTGAAACACTATCATAATTGGCTTTATTAGCTGAGGCATGCTGATCGGCACGGGCTAGTTTGACATTGCCGGAATAGCTGCCGATTTCGTTATCGAACACTTCTGCATAATTCGAGTCGACATCCAAAGGCGAAACATCCCGTAGATTTGCTTCCGGCACAAAATCACGTTCTGTGCCCGTTTCGGCAGAGCAGTTTTCCCAGGGATCATATTTTAGCTGTGATGTCAGCGTGCTAAAGGTTTGCTCCTGTTGATGATCGAATGCCGGTTCCAAAAGTCTTATCAACGGCTTATCTATGGTCGCTACAGGTTGAGCTTTACCCACAGGATCAGGGCCTACCAATTGACAATTCCAGTTTTTATCGTCTTTATTAGCGTCGCAGTTCCAGCCCGTGTGATTCGCTTCCTTTTGAGAAAGTTTGCTGGTATCAGGAGCAGGAGTGGATTTTTGGGGTGCTGGCAGAGTTGGTTGAGTTATTTTAACCGGAGGCACAGTTGCAAGTGGTTGATTACTTTGAACAGGCTTGGTAGGTTGAATATTTTCAACTGGTTTAGCCGTAACGGATGGCACTGCTTTAACCGGTTCTGATATTACCGGCTCATTACGTTCAACTGGTGCTGGTATAGCCGGTTGAGCGACCGGAACAGATTTAATGGTAACTGGTTGGGCGTGCTCAGTTGATTCTGGCTTAATCGGTTTAGCGATTTGCACCGGCTGAGTTTTAACGGGTGGTATTTTTTCAACGGGCTCGCTTAAAGCAGGTTGACTCGCCTTCTTCGGCTCAGGTTTTACTGGTGGCACTGCCTCATTGGTTTTAGCACCTGGCTTTGTTTCACCTACGCAAACCCACTCTTTACTGTCTTTATTCTGCTCGCAATTCCACGATGCTTGATTGGCATAGCTGACAGAAGTAGTTAATGAGGGTAAAAAAATCAGAAATAAACGGCGGAGCATAGATGATATAAGTTTAGTAGCGTAATGGATCGTAAATCGAATAAAATGCTTGAGGCGCATTTTACCCCAAATTCACCCCGGCATAATAACTAATCTAACCCAAACATCATGATGCTTGACGACTTAAGAACACTATCCATGCTCGATTGGCTTGAAAACGATCTGTTACTGACCATAGATTCTTGCGAACCTGCATCCAGCGATGCCAGCTTCCGGCGTTACTTTAGAGTTAAGACGCCAGAGGGTCAGTATATAGTGATGGATGCACCACCGGACAAAGAAAACATCGAAGCATTTATAAGTGTTGCCGGGTTACTGGCAAGATCTTGCGTCAATGTACCCACTATTTTTCAACAAAATCTCACTGATGGATTTTTGTTGCTGGAGGATTTCGGCTCACAGTGTTTTTTAGATCAGCTTAATACACACAACGCCACCGAATTGTATCAAAGCGCTTTCGACAGTTTATTTTTGTTACAAACAAATACAGCTGTAGAAAACTGTGGTTTACCCGGCTATAACGAAGCACTCCTGCAACGGGAGCTAAGTATCTTTGAAGATTGGTTTTTAAATCAATGGCTGGACATTCCGGTTCCTTCATCCCTTTGGGAAACAGTGCGCACTATTCTCGTCACCTCAGCACTGGACCAACCCATTGCTTGTGTACATCGGGATTACCATTCGCGCAATCTCATGGTTTTAAATAATGACTCCCCCGGTGTCATTGATTTTCAAGATGCTGTTATCGGCCCGATCACTTACGATCTGGTGTCGTTATTACGGGATTGTTATATCGCCTGGCCGGAGCAACAGGTTGAGAAGTGGATGGGGCATTACTATGACCGGCTTTTGCAAGCGGAGTTGATAGCCTGTAATCCAGCAGAGTTTAAACGCTGGTTTGATCTGATGGGAATGCAACGCCACCTTAAAGCCATCGGCATATTTTCCAGGTTACATTTAAGGGATGGTAAATCCGGCTATCTTAATGACATACCGCGCACCTTGAACTACGTTAAGACGGTCTGTTCAGCTTATCCTGAACTGCTTGAGTTTAGTGACTTCCTGAAAAATCAGGTTTTACCGATCCATTATAGATTATCTTCTGAGTATAGGGTCGAGGAAGTTATAACACCATGAAAGCAATGATTTTAGCCGCAGGGCGCGGCGAAAGAATGCGTCCGTTGACGGATCACACCCCCAAGCCTCTACTTCCTGTTGCCGGAAGAACCTTAATTGAACACACGATTCTGCAACTGATTGCGGCGGGTTTTAATGACATCATTATTAACCACGCCCATCTGGGACAACAAATAGAAGACCACTTGGGTGACGGTCAGCGGTATGGCGCAAGCATTTGTTATTCACCTGAAGGCACACAGGGGCTGGAAACGGCTGGAGGCATTATTAACGCCTTGCCTTTATTGGGTGACGATGTTTTTTTGGTAGTTAATGGCGATATTGCCACGGATTTTCCTTTTGCGGAACTCAAAAACCAGGCAGTTGATTTAGCACATTTAGTGTTGGTTGATAACCCTGAACATCATCCGCAGGGAGATTTTGGGTTGGATAACACAGGAAAAGTGCTTGAAAACTGCACGGAAAAACTGACTTTTAGCGGTATCGGCCTTTATCGTCCTGAATTGTTTAGCAATATCCCCGCCGGAAGCAGTAAATTAGGGCCTTTATTACGCCAGGCCATGGCAAACCAACGCGTGTCAGGGCAAAAATTTGCAGGGTTCTGGATGGATATTGGTACACCGGAACGCTTGCAAGACCTCAACTTTCTATATACAAGAGAACAATAATCATGACTGAACACACTTACAAAAAAATAGAACTGACCGGCTCATCAACGGTCGGTATGCAAGAGGCTATCGAAAACGCCATTGGCAAAGCATCGCAAACTATCCGTGATATGCGCTGGTTTGAAGTTGTCGAAACCCGTGGCCACATAGCCGATGGTAAAGTTGCACACTGGCAAGTTACCATTAAAGTCGGTTTTGCTTTGTCCGAATAAGCGGCTGTGGAGAACACGATTAAAGCCGTTCCCACAATAAAGCCACTGTAAAAGGGTGCGCTTAAAAGTGCGGTTTAATCTCAGGCTAGTAATTGGGTATAGGGTGCGCTGTGCGCACCTTTTCGGCGACAAAGGTGGCGTGTGGTGCGCATAGCGCACCCTCAAATGAAAAAACCGTATTTTTAATCACACCCACTGTAAAACTGTAAAACCCGCGCAACAAAACATGGCATTATTCATGCTTGATTTTTTATAAAACCAAACATCTGAGTGAAGTGCCATGAAATCAATCTGGAAAAATTATAAAACTGACATTGCTTATGATGAGCTGATGCATTCTGAATTTCAATCGCGCCCGGTTAGTC
>JAYTJI010000176.1:0-1196 GCA_043731245.1 Methylococcaceae bacterium
AGCAATGGCAAAGCCATCCATCAACGTATTAATCAACGCGTCGGCTTGCTGGTTGGTGGTGTCGGTCAGGTGGGTAACAGGTTTTTGCTCCTGCAAAACTTCAAACGCCAATTCAAAGGCCTCACAAAATAGCTCACGAGATATTGCTGAACCCTTTAGTGAGACGTTATCTAATTCCGTTACCCAAAACGCTCAAAGTTATCGGGAACAGAATGCGTCCGTAGTCACGACTGTACGAGAAGGTCAAAAATATGCTGCAACGACCGAAGTAATTGCCAATCATAATCACTGCCATTCTTTGACCATGATGTACTTTGAGGTATTGCGGCACTACGCCGTTTATCAAGAATTATCCAGTGTAGAAGAATGTTTATTTGTCCCTTTATTGATGACCAATTTTTCTACCGAAAATATTTATAAATGGCGAGATATATTATCGGTCAACTTGTTACCGATGCCTTCAGAAACTTATTTACAGCCCGATAAAAAAGTGGGCATAGGTTTGGAGCATCCATTAATTAAAGCCTTTTATGCGAATGATAGAATAAAAACTAATTATGAAAATGTGGATTTTCCTGCGGGGGCTTATGATGAGGAAAAAATTGATTTTCTCAAAGGCTACATAACAGTTCAATTAAACTTCCCAAGGCCAAAGACGAGATACGACAGAATCAAATCTTGGCCGCTTGTAGAAAATACTATTGAAGGCAGTCATCATTTATGGGCAATAGTTGGCGGATTTTTGGCAGGCCCTCTGGGAGACTTGGCAGGTAATATTTTTGATTCTGATGGAAGAGTTGAAGTAAAAGTTCAAGCGGTATTTGATGAGTATATCAGCGTAGACGCTAATTTTGCTTCTGTGCCACCGTCAAATAGTATTCGAGTTCAAAAATTTGATAATCATTTTTTTGAAAAGGATACTGTTGATAAGGCACAATGGGAGGCTTATGCTTCTCTTCTAAAATATACAGACAGCAACGGTATAGCTGCTGCATTCCAAATGCTAGAACATTATTTTAAAGACAGGCTTATAGTAGAATGGGACGATATTTTTTATAGTGAAATGGCCCCCGTTATTTTTGAAGCTATTGTTAATACAACTGAAGTTTCCCAGTTTTTATGCTCGCGACGTATATAGGTAAACCAATTAAATTGGGGTTTGCTATAAATTACACAAACCCTGCATTAAATCTCTA
>JAYTJI010000177.1:0-1595 GCA_043731245.1 Methylococcaceae bacterium
TTTTTGTGATTTTCTGTATTGTTTGAAAAAGCCGCATTTGTAACTATCTGATTAAAATATGATTATAAAAGTCAAGATAATTTAAGCGCGATTGCCCTGTATTGCTATAGCTATTCCATTGACTTTCATAATCATTGTTATTTTAGCTGCAATGTATGGGCTTTCAATTCGAGGTTATGAAATTAATATTGCCTTAATCAGCTTCGCATATCTATGTTTTGGTATCGTCGCTGTTTCTATTTATCGTATAAAACCGCGTTATTTGGGTATTTCTCTTGGAATTTTAGCTTCGTTACCACTTTTGGCTGGTCTTTTTTTAGGTAGTATTGGTATGTTAATCATTGTTATGATTATTGGAGATAGTACCCCTATTCATGTTAGCTATAAAAATGATACCGCTTGCTACGTCACCTCTTTCGGTAACGCCACAACATTAGGCGGAGGGTATAATGTCGTTTTTAAAAAACAACTTCCGGTATTTACCTTTATTGAATATCAAGTAACGGAAAAACACTTAATAAACCCGAACTTTCCACCAGCAGAAGCATGTATTGGATAATTTGCAGGAAACAGGAGAACTTTGCTTAGGAACGTGCATGAAATAACTTAAGCATGTAGGGGTGATTTCAATCGCCCCTACAGTACCTATGCAATGTTTTAAGTTGCTCAAGTTATTTCGTGCGCGCCCCTTAGCTTTACGTTAGGCTGGTGTACTGGTTCATGTTGCTTTATGTAACCTAAGCAGTTACAATCTGGAATATGATTAAAAGTTTCACGCACAAAGGCTTGGAAAAATTATTTTCCACAGGTAATCAAAGCGGTATCCAAGTGATTCATGCCAAACGCTTGCGCTTGATTCTGGCGTTGCTGAACGATGCCAATCAAATGAGTGATTTGGATGCCCCCGCCTTGCGGCTGCACCGACTGAAAGGCGACTTCGAAGGCTTTTGGTCGCTTACAGTACAAGCGAATTGGCGGGTTATTTTTCGCTTTGAGGATGGCAATGCGTATGTTGTCGATTATCTGGACTACCACTAAAGGGGTATGAAAATGCGAATGTATAACCCTCCACATCCGGGTGAAATGCTTTATGAACTATGGCTGCAACCGTTGGGATTGACCATAACCCAAACAGCGCAACAACTGAATGTCACCCGAAAAACGGTGTCTGCGTTGGTCAACGCTAAAGCTGGTATTAGCCCCGAAATGGCATTGCGGCTGGAGTTGGCGTTTGGCAAAAGTGCCGAATCATGGCTTGCCGCCCAATCGGCTTATGATTTGTGGCAATTGGAAGCTAAGCGCGAGAGTTTGGGCGTTCATCGTGTGGCGGCTTAATGGGCTTCATCGGTATTATGGTTGTTAATATCACGCATATTTCAAAGCCTAACAATACGCTCAAGCGGGACGCGCCTTTTCGTGGCGATTTTGGAGGTTTGTTATTTTTTTCGCTTCGGTGGCTTCGCCAACCTTCCGTGAAAGGCGCGCCCCTTAGCTTTACGTTAGAGCATCACTGGGAGGAAATGTGATCAGTTCTTTGTATGCTGCGATGTTGGCACTATTGATCGTCTGGTTATCGCTTCGGGTCATAAAGTTGC
>JAYTJI010000178.1:0-4249 GCA_043731245.1 Methylococcaceae bacterium
AAAGCAGGATCAACCTGCTGACGCCGCCAACGGTTTCTTAGCGCGATGGCGACAGAGCGTTTGGCGCTGGCTTGGCCAATAATATGTTTATCCAGCTCGATTACAATTTCTTTAGGGGTCATCTGTGTCATGCGTTTACTCGTTGGGTTCTGCGTCTAGTTCTTCTATGCGTAGATTGTGGTTGGTATAAATACAAATATCAGCGGCTATATTTAAAGACCTTTCAACAATTTCGCGGGCGCTCAGATTGGTGTTTTCCAGTAATGCGCGTGCAGCCGCCTGAGCAAACGCGCCACCTGAACCTATCGCCATCAAATCAAATTCAGGCTCGATAACATCGCCGGTACCGGAAATAATTAACGATGTTTTGGCATCGGCAATCGTCAGTAATGCTTCCAGTTTGCGTAAAGCACGATCCGTACGCCAGTCTTTAGCCATTTCGACGGCGGCGCGGGTCAAATTGCCCCGATGTTTTTCCAGCTTGCCCTCAAAGTGCTCAAATAACGTAAACGCATCCGCCGTTGCACCGGCAAAACCGGCAATCACTTTATCATGATATAAACGCCGCACTTTGCGGGCGTTGCCTTTCATGACCGTATTACCTAATGTGACTTGGCCATCACCGCCAATTACAACTTTGTCGCCCCGGCGAACCGAAAGTATGGTTGTTCCTCTAAACACTTTAACATCCCAAAAATACAAAATACAGGGTGTGATTTTACATGGTATGAATTTAAATTGCGGGAAAAAATGCTGCGGTGCTTATATTGGGCAAAATGGTTGCTGGGCTTTTTGGTGTTTTATGGGGCTAGAGGGGGTAATTAGCGTGCCGACACAAACATCGTTATACACAAGTTTGTTCAAGCCCGTCATTCCTGCATGGATGCCGGAATCCAGTCACAGGGCATGTCCTAAGCGCAGTCGAAAGGGATGTGAAATTTGGGCTTACACTTCTGCTCAATCAAGCGTCTGTGCAGCGTCCAAGTTACCGTCCATGGCACTGGATTCCGGCATCCATGCCGGAATGACGGCGTTACGATTTATGTAGATACCTATGTTGTTTAGGAGGGCAGCAATTCATGCCATAAATCCTGCCAATCTGGATTACCTTGCTCAATTAGACCCATTTTTGCCGTTCGCCGCCACTTCTTGATTTGTTTTTCCCGCAATATCGCACTTTCCATACGTTCATGTACTTCATACCACACTAGATTATGAACGTTATACCGCTTGGTAAATCCATCGACCAGATTATTTCGATGTTGGAAAATTCTTTTAATCAAGTCAGAAGTTACTCCTATATAGAGCGTCCCATTACGACCACTCGCAAGAAGATAAACACACGGTTGCTTTTCCATGACGACACCTTGATTAAATTAAAGAACGCCGTCATTCCGGCATGGATGCCGGAATCCAGCCACAGGGACGTGGAACTTTGGGCTTACACTTCTGCTCAATCAAGCGCCTGTGCAGCGGCCAAGTTACCGTCCCTTTCGACTACGCTTAGGACAGGCCTTGGCACTGGAGCGTGGAAACCATAAGCGAATCAGGAAGTCGATTTTATGTGCCTTACCGCAGTAACAGCGAAGAATGGATTTTACGCATGTCGAAGGCGGGTATCGGTGTTGGATTGATACCGGAATATACCCTGCCCAAACCGGCAACCGACATCAATTTTCGCTATCTTAAGGCGGTTGCCGTACAAATTACCAGGACGGATTATTGAGACAGGAACTAGTCACTGAACAGGTTTTAACACCGGCATTCGTAAGGCTTAAATTGCCATCGGCGGTTTGTGAGCCAGTCGCTGTTGCTGTTAAAGTATAAGTCGTTGCGCTTACAGCACTAATGGTTAAATTATACGTTGTTGTTCCGCCTGAAATAGGCACAATAGTTGAAAAAACTGTCGGTGTTCCGGTGTCATTTGTTCCAGCAACACCGCAAGAGTTTACTCCAGTTCCACCAGCGCCCCCGGCATCACAATAACTATTAGCGTTTTGTAAGCGCCATAATTCCATGGCATTCGCAAACGATAGCAGCGCCGCTTGTGCTTCTACCCGTTTACTTTTGCGGATGCTGTTTATATAGCTCGGATAGGCAATAGCAGCAAGAATGCCGATAATCGCCACCGCTACCATTAACTCAATTAACGTAAATCCGCGTCTTTTTGTCTTCATGATCATCCGGAAAGTTGGTTTTTGTTAATAAACCCCGACACAGCGTCACTGCCCACAGTTAAGAAATAAGGCGTCAAAAAACATATTTTTTGACTCCTTTAAACAACGACTGCCGGAGTGCAAGCCTGGGTTTGTACTGCATGAAAAAGGCATTCAACGCTTAATTGTGGGCATTGCGGCACAGCGTGCGAACATATCATTAAGTTATTCATGGTTCGACAGGCTCACCACGAACGGATTGGCTTAGGAATAAAAATAAATTAAACATTTACACAATGTGGGAGCGGCTTTAGCCGCGAAGAGCGCGGCTAAAGCCGCTCCCACGATAACTCCCTATGTCCAGGTGTGTAGTTACCGTTACTTAGCTCACCACAAATGGATTGGCCCAACCTACCACGAACTGCATAATCGATACGAATCATGGCGTAACCACGCTCACCTGCCCGGAACGTTGAATGGTTAAGACGCGCCGCTCAGCGCTGCCTGTCGTGGTAAACGTTATGGTAATGGGCGCAGCCGCAGTCAATCTGCCATCGGAACGATACGTAGGCGGGTTGTCTGTCGTAGTCACGGTAACCACGGTAACGGTAACACCGTTGGCGGCCGCATAGCTTTGTATAAGCTTTCCGTCTGTGGCTCCAGCACCTAGAGTAGAACTATTGAGGAAGGTAATCCACTTGTTTGCCGCAGCCGCACCCGTATTATTCGTATGGATGGAAACACCTGCAAATTTCACTTGTTTAATTGATTCGCTACGGGCTATCTGTAGCGCAACGACCATGTCATTTGCCGAAGCGGTTAAGCGATTACTGGCGATGACAGACTGAAAACTGGGCAGGCCAATCCCTAAAGTAATCGCGATAATGGCGACTACAACCAACAATTCGATGAGCGTAAAGCCCTGGCGGCTGTGGCGTATTGTATTTGCGTTCATAAATAAAATTCGTCTACTCTAAATAGCGTAAATAAAGCGCATTGATAGCGGCCATAGCCTAGAAAAAGCAGTTGGCTATGGAGCTACAACATCAACATAACGTCTCATTTGACGCAGATAACAATGCCGTTAGACCTGCGAGGTTTTAAAAACCTCGCAGGTCTAAATCCTGCCTATGCCCTGCACGATTGCCGACCACGCTCCGCGTGCAGAACCCGTTAGTTAAAGATTATTTTGGAACAGTAATTTCCCGCCAGCTGATTGGGCCATTGTTACCAACAGGTACTGCAGGCGTAACACAGACACCATTTTGCAGTACTTGTGGTGAAGTGCATGTCGTCTCTGGCGTAACACAGACACCATTTTTCAGTACTTGTGGTGAAGTGCATGTTGGAGGTGGTGGACATACCGTTGCCGAACATACCCCATTGATTTGTAACGTGTCATCATGGTGACTTAAATGGGTGCCCAGCGCATTGACACTGATATTTATTTTTTGAACATTCGCAGTGTTGCCGGGAGGAAAATGGCAAATATTAACTTTTCTGCCACCATTCGTCAGTGCAGCGACGGGCAGCGGGCTGGTGGTAAGCGGCAGCCCGCAAGTGGCAGCAGGCGGTGGTAAAGTGGGCGGTACCAGGGGTATGCAAGTAGTACAATCGACTGCACTAAACGGAGTGACGTGAATGGCAATAACCACGTCGTTAAAATCATCATCCGTAGCATAACCACCGTCATTTAATGAGCTAGTTTCACGATGAAGATCTTCAAAAGCCAGAATCAATAATTCGTGCGCGGGATCAGCCAATAATACGGTATGCCCTTGTTTGCTTGTAGACTCCGTGTTAAAGCGCTTGATGGTGCGGAAGATATTGTCAGCCGATTTATTCGGATTAACAACACCGGCGCTACTTTGCCAGCCATTGGCAACAATGGTAAAACCAATTGCATCATCGGCGACAAAATTCCCCAGATCTACCGCCTTGCCAGTTTGCAGGACATTGTCTGAAAAGTTAGGGAACATTATCGTATCCACCACAGCTGTTTTAGCTAAAGTCGTCAAACCCGCTCTAGTAAACTTGAAAAACCCCACCGAGTTTTGATAACCCGCACCTTCGAACACATAAGAAACTTTAAC
>JAYTJI010000179.1:0-1873 GCA_043731245.1 Methylococcaceae bacterium
TGTTCAATGTCGATGCCGAATTTATTTTCTTTCAATCCTGTAGATATATAAGGATGCGTTTTGGCATCGACATCGGGATTAACCCGAAAAGACACCGGCGCAATAACGCCTAAGTGTTCTGCAAGCAGATTAATTCGATCCAGTTCACCACGCACTTCAATATTAAAGCAGCGTATACCGATTTTTAGTGCTGCTAAAATTTCATCCTCTCGCTTACCGACACCGGAAAAAACGATTTTTTTAGGATCCCCACCGGCTTGAATGACACGTTTCAATTCCCCCATCGAGACAATATCAAAACCTGAGCCTAAACGGGCTAACAAATTAAGCAGGGCAATATTGGAATTGGCTTTTACGGCATAGCAGATTAAATGGGGATGATTGCCAAAGGCACGGTCAAAAGCCTGCCAGTGTCTTTCCAGTGTGGCTCTGGAATAGATATAGCAAGGGCTGCCATATTTGTAGACGATGTCTTGTACAGCAACATCTTCGGCGAACAGCTCATTATTTCGGTAATTAAAATAATCCATAGTTATTTGTTTTTTTCGGGTTCGGGTTTTGAGCTGGGTTCAATTTTCTGTTCAGGCCCGGTTTTTGGTTTTGGTGGTACATAAACAGGTGGCGCTGTACCTGGCAGATAAAGCGGGCCAGGTTGTCCGCAGCCTGCTAAAGATAAGCACACAGCTAAGAACAGAAATAATTTAGTGGTTTTCATAAGGCATCATCATAAATCATTGTTGGCCACCTTGTGGCAAAAACGAATGACATAATAATCTGAATGACACTGTTTTAGAAAGCCAAAACCGTAATTAGATGAAGATGCTGTTCATGTGAGCGTCATTAAGTGATCAATTACTAAATAAGTAACGGCTATTTTTACTTGGCTCAGCACCGACAAAAAAACCACTATTTGATCCTAACAGTAGTTATGGCGGCCATTAGGGGATGCTAGATAAAAAATTTCATAGAGGATAATTTTGGATCAGTATGAGTCATTTCAGTATCGCAGCCACCTCGTTACGATCAAGCTGTGGCGCGAGAAGGTGGATAAACTCATACATATAGCCACGTAGAAAAGCATCGCGGCGTACGCCAATATAAGTGGTACTGGGAGGAAACAAATGCGCGGCATCCAGCATTCCTAAATCGCCATCACGCTCCGGGTCGTAAGCAATATTAGCCAACAATCCGATACCCAGACCTAGATTCACATAAGTTTTTATAACATCCGCATCAATCGCAGTCAGTACCACATTGGGTTCCAGCCCTGCCTGGCCAAAAACGCGCTTGACTAACGAGCCACCGGTAAAGGCAAAGTCATAAGTGATTAAAGGATACTGGGTAATTTTTTCCAGTGTCAGCGGTAAATCACTGAGTAATGGGTGATGGGGCGGTGTTATTACGCAGCGATTCCATTGATAGCAAGGCAAACATATCAGTTTATCGTAAGCACTAATGGCTTCAGTAGCGATGCCAATATCGGCCTCTCCGCTTACTACTTGTTCTGCGACCTGAGTGGGATTGCCTTGATGAATATGTAGCGTAACATCTGGATAATGTTGCATAAACGCTTTAACGGCATTCGGTAAACGATAGCGTGCCTGGGTGTGTGTGGCCGCAATAGTCAGCGTACCGGTTTCGTTTTGGGTGAATTCTTCACCTACACGCGTGATATTTTCCATCTCGCGCATCACCCGCTCAGCCAGGTTTAAAATAATTTTTCCCGGTTCGGTAATGCCAATAAGCCGTTTACCGTGGCGCTGAAAAATTTGCAGATTAAGTTCTTCTTCCAGCAACTGGCACGCTTTACTGACGCCAGACTGTGACGTATGCAAAGCTTCGGCGGCTAGTGACACATTCAAACCCTGGCGTG
>JAYTJI010000180.1:0-4851 GCA_043731245.1 Methylococcaceae bacterium
CCCGTACAGCAATTTGTCAGTAAAGATACGCAGGGCGACGGCGCTACGCATAGAGAATTAAGCCTTACCTGGACAAAAGAACTGCCTGCCGAAAATAAAATAGTTGCCGGATCATGGTGGACTAATGAGCAAACGGGGTTGGTGTCTGTTGAGCAGAAATTGGCCGATAGCCTAAAAATAAAGCCAGGCGATCTTTTGACATTTACCGTTGGCGACCAACAAATTAACGCGACGGTTGCCAGTATTCGTACACTTCGGTGGGATACCATGAAGCCTAATTTTTATATGATTTTCTCACCCGGCACGCTGGATGCTTACCCTAGCACTTTTATCACCAGCTTTTATTTGCCCGAAACGCAAAAAAATGAGTTGAACACACTAATAAAAAAATATCCCAGTACGACTATTATGGAAGTCGATCTAATTTTAAAGCAAATTAAAACCCTGCTGATGCAATTGACACAAGCTATCAACTACTTGCTTTACTTTGCCTTATTGGCCGGATTTACGGTATTGTTTGCTGCCGTTTATGCCACGTTAGATGCTCGAATTTATGAAGGCGCGTTAATGCGAACATTGGGCGCGAACCGTTCATTATTAAGAACAACCCATATTATCGAATTTACTTCATTGGGGCTGATTTCCGGTGTATTAGCCGTAGTCATTTCGGAGACCATTATTTATGCGTTATACACGCGAGTGATGGCGATGGAGTATCACCCCAGCCTTTATTTGTGGTTGGTTATACCCTTTACAGGCGCCTTATTTGTTGGCATCGCAGGATGTTGGGGCGTAAGACAGGTGCTTAACAAAGCGCCATTACAAATATTAAGGGAACTATAGATTTTTAATTCGGTCTTCATTTTGTATTCATTCTATATTCATATTTAATCATTAAACTGTAACAAAAAACTACCAAAGGTAATCTGTATGAAAAAAGTAACAACCAGTATTGTTTTTATCGGCACCATAATGCTTTCGGGCTGCTACAGCGCCGGAGGATATCAACCTACTGTCGATCCCTACAATGATCCTAACGCCTATCGGATTAATCAGGATGCAGCTGACTGTAAACAACTCGCCAGCCAAGCATCGGGTGGCACCGCAAAAGAAACCGCTATCGGTGCTGGCGTAGGTGGCTTGGTTGGTGCGGCGGGCGGCGCAGTGGTAGGTGCATTCACGGGCAATCCCGCCGCAGGTGCTGCAATAGGTGCTGCTGCCGGTGGTTTAGGTGGTGCAGCTAAACAAGGCTTTAGCGCAGAAGATAGATTCAAAGGTGCTTATAACAACTGCATGAGCGGTCGTGGGCATCGTGTTATTAGATAATTGATATTTAACTGTACTACTGCAACACAAGGATGTGTTGTCAGAACTCTGAAGCCTAAACAAGGCTGGCTCTCCGCCGCAAACCATTTCAGTGCATCAGTCTAGTGAGATGGTTTGCTCTTGTTTTTATTATTTATCCTTTAGAAAACCGCAAAAGAAAAGGCGACAAGTAACGCTCACTGCCTTTCGTATAAACCCGATGAGATTCGTAGATTGTCCATAAGTTTTTTGCAAGTACAGCAGCGGTGGGACTAAAAGTCAGTGCTGAAACTTTTGCTTCGTTATGAGTATAACCACGAAAATTGGTTTGCTGGATTAAATAAAACCCCGCCACTAATGCTGCCGCAGTAAATTTTTCTACCGCATGCACCGGAAGTAACAGGTAAAACAAGCCCTGCCTGGATAATAAATTATCGACGCTTTTAATTAAATCCGCAAAAGGCAACTGATCATTGTGCCTTGCGACTTTTCTAAGAACATTTGTAGTCTTGCTGTGATTTTCAAAAAATGGCGGGTTACAAATAATAAGATCATATTTTTTTCCGGCTCTGCCTGCAAAGCATTGAATATCCTGATGCACCGCATCAAGATAATCTGCCCAAGGACTCTGTCTGAAATTTAGTCGGGCTTCTTCATAACCTTGTCGGGTCAATTCTACGGCAGTCACATGCGCAGCCCCCAGCTGGGCAGCCATTAAAGATAATACGCCAGTCCCCGCACCTATATCCAACACCCGGTCACCTCGCTTAACAGGTGCCATAGCGCCAAATAAAACAGTATCCGTGCAAACTTTCATAGCTGATTGCCCCTGGATAACTGCAAACTGCTGAAAACGGAACGTTGAGACATTACCGATGCTAATCATCATAACCTTCTACAACCGATAAAGCGGCTCTAAGCTTTTATCCTCAGTTACCGCAATTTTTTCTCTCGCTCTATTTTCAGTAAATACCTGAAATAATTTTTTACCCTGCCACCCCCCTGCTTCCTTGCCATATAAAGCCTGATTTAAATGCAGGATTTCGTCTCTTAACCGGGCGTCACAAAACACCGCGATGGCGCCCAGGTTCGAGACATTAAACTTTTTCCGTCCCCATTCAAGTAATGCGTCTTTAGCAGCGCCAGCATCATTTTTAGCGCACGCTTTTTTTAAGTTACTCGTACACACTTTTAAACTTATTTCGGCATCATTACTTTCAATAACGGGTTTTGTAACAGTGCGTTTAGTAAAGAAAATAATCGTGGTAATTAACCAACCAACGGCTAAAAACACAGAAACCCATAACCAGATATTCATTTGTTGCGGGCTTTTAATAACAGAACCTGTTTCAATTTTCTGGGGCGTAACTGGCAAAACCTGTGGTGCAATAACCGCTTGCGGCGTTCCGGCGACAGCAGCCGCCGTCAGTGTGGTTTCGGGAATTCTTGCCATTTCCATTTTTTGGCTTTCGGTATTAAACCAGGGAATTTCTATAGCTGGTAATGTGTAGCTACCCGCTTTTGAGGGAATCAACGCAACTTTTTCTTCTCTGAACGCCGTCAGTCCATCGACTTTTTTCTGTTCTTGCAATACGGGCTGATCAGGATAGGCTTTTAACTGATCATTGGTATTAGTCGTATTCAATTCAGGAAGCTGACCGACCGTCGTACCTTTTGCCAGTAAGCTTAAGGTTCTAGTCAAGGGTTCTCCAACTTTCATTTGTTGCGTATTCCCCGACCATTCCTGTTTTAGAACCAGTTGCTGCGCGGATAGCCAATGCTTTCCTGTAAAAGCTGGCGGCACAGGCTTTACATCCAACGTAATTGCCTTAGATTCAACGCGTTTAGTTTTAGTCATCCGGGAATTAAAAAAACCATTAAAACCAGGATTTCCACTGGTGAGTACTTCGGCAGTTAATACCATTGGTTTAATAGTCACCTGCCCGCTTTTTTGGGGGAAAATGGCATATTTTCGTTCTGTGACTGAGTATGTGACCCCATTAACCTCTGTATTATAACGGCTGTCTTCAGCCAATCTTTCAATTACCGCATCTGCCAATTCCGGCTCATTCAATCTGGCTTGAGAAATATCGACTTTGGCATATAAACGCAAGGTATAAAAAACCTGGGATTGTATAGTTGGATTTACCGGTGTCGCCTCAACTTCTATAAACAAATCCTCATCGGTATTGACAGCTTTGTGGGGCATATTGCCATTAACCTGGATGGGCGTAGACGGACTGACATCATGGCCAAATTTCACCGATGGAATTACCAGATTCCCCGCCTGTTTGGCCATCACATTGAGCGTCCACTGGATAATCTTGCTGGATTTACCATTGATCCACGATAAGTTGCTGCTGTTACTTTGATTGAGTATAGAAAAATCCTGTTCTAACGGACTGAAATCAGGGTCATCGTCAGGTGACTCCGTTGTGGTAAAGGTTATCTGAAAAGATTCATCAAGACTGACCGGATTGCGATCCACGGAAACATTGATGTCTGCCGCCATTGTAGCTTGAGGGGCAAAAATTAATAAAAACAGCAGAAAAAACACTAAAGAAGCGATAAATCTCAATTCTAATTCAGGTTTAAATAATTGTTTTATAGGGTTCATAGTTTTTATCATTGATTATCATTTACGCGTGCGCGGTAATTTTTTAGAATATGCAAAACGCAACTTTATCTTAAGGGAATCTCTAATAATTGCACTTCGACAGGCCCAGTGCGAACGGTGGTTTATTTGAATCAATGACTTATCCGTTCGTGCTGAGCCTGTCGAAGCATCTCCGGAAATTTTTAGAGATTCCCTTAAGTATTGTCCGACAAAAAAGTCGGTCAAAAGTGCAAAAACAACACAGGTCTACAGACAAAAAGGGGTTTCAGAATTGGAATCTTACGTTAATCAAGATCCCAGGCACGTATGAATGTCCTGTAGAAATTTATATCCTGGACAATTGCTCCCCGTTGACCTACCAAAGCGGATGCAAATGCCTGCGCTCTTGTCATCGTCACAGGCAGCGACCAGCCCTTTTGTATGCCCAGCAGCAACACCGCAGCGTAAGCATCACCAGCGCCTACAGTATCAACTATGGGTAAATCACCCTCAGGAATGACCTCGAAAAACTCACCGGCGTTATTAAGTGCCATAGCGCCGGAACTGCCGCAAGTGGCAATCAGAACGTCCAGATCATGTTGGCGCAAAAACAAACCCATCGCATCCTTCAAGGTGTTTTGTGGAGGTATCAGTTGCATTAACTCATCATGATTAAGCTTAACCCAATTCGCTTTGCTGACCCACTGCTCAACCGATTCTTTTTGCCACCAGGGCGCCCGAAAATTGACATCAATAAAAATTTTGCCAGTGTGATGTGTTTTTAAGTCATTAAGCGCTTGCTCAGAAATACCGTTACGCAGTGCCAGCGTCCCGTGATAAATAACACTGTAGCGGTTTGTTATAGCCAGTTGCTGAGCGGCGATAAAATCATAAGCCTGATTAGCTAAAATTGCGTAGCTTGGCTCGTCCTTGTTAATAGTGACCTTAAC
>JAYTJI010000181.1:0-11869 GCA_043731245.1 Methylococcaceae bacterium
TTACCCGTTTATTGTTGATGTTCAAGACGCTCTGTTAGACGGGCTCAACTCAAGGGTGGTGATTCCCCTGACAGCGTTATCCAACCTCGAAAAATATTACCCAAAAAATCTATGCCCGGAAATTACAATTGAAGGTAAGAAATACTTGCTACTTACCCATCAAATGGCAAGCGTTTCAACGCGAACCTTAAGTAATTGCGAAGGTTCACTGGCTCATATCAGGACCGAAATTATTTCAGCGATCGACTTTCTGATCACAGGCA
The DNA here is from genome assembly GCA_043731245.1 of Methylococcaceae bacterium. Lineage (GTDB taxonomy): Bacteria > Pseudomonadota > Gammaproteobacteria > Methylococcales > Methylomonadaceae > Methylobacter_C. Next base: position 264 of record JAYTJI010000181.1, read on the forward strand.
TTTAACGAAAAGTTAACCGGGCGCGGTTCAGGAAAGCCTGAAAATACAAAACCATTTCATGTCCGCGCTCAGGTTGCGCACCATGTTAGCGAAGCGCCCCCCAAAAAAAGGCAGAGTGTTAACCGGGCGCGGCTCGATAAAGCTGAAAAATGGCCTAATGCCTCGCTCTGGTTGAGCGCAATGTTACTTTGACAGCAACTATTCAGAGCATAAAAAACCCTCGCTTGGAAAGTTCCGAGCAAGGGTCAGTTTGGTGTGTTCCGTTGATGGCGGATTGCTGCGCGAATCCACAATTTATCCGTCGTACGGCCGATTACATTACAACAACCTGACCAGTGCGGCTACTATAGCCACTGATGCTGCCATCATGCCACCCAGTTTGATGGTCATGCGGTACTCCATCGCCTGCATTTCCGCTTTTAAGGTTAGTTCCAATTCTTTCAAATCGTGTCTGGTTGCGGTTGCGGTTTCGGTTTCAGCCTGGGCGTCGCGAAAGGCATCAGCAACGGCTTCAGCTTGCTTTTCCTCGAAACCGGCATCTTTTAATTTACGAACAAACTTGTGGGTATCAAAGGTAATTGCGGTCATGATCGTGTGCCCAACATAAAAACTTCATTATACATAAAAAACCGCCCCGCGTTTCCCCACGGGCGGTTTTTTGTGTAAGGTTTTTAACCGTGAAATGTTGGGTTGCGAAAAGATGCAACCCAACCTACGCTGCTGCTCCATTAAATGCTGCTAGTGGTAAAAGCCTAACGGGGATTGCCATTAGATTTGCGTGGGAGGGGCTGCCTCGGCTTTACGTTCTGTTCGCTTTTGGTTTTTATAGATATTGATTAGGTATTGGGTTGGGTTTGGCATGGGATGGCTTTTACCTACAGGGGTTAGCCTTTCATGCGCATTGTGGCGTTTGATAATTTTTCCCCAGTTGTCTGGGTACAGTTCTTTGAACTTCTCAACGAACTGCATTTCAGTATGCGCCGCGCCTAATGCTGCTATTGTGGCGCTGATTTTTTCTTCCTTCTTAAGGAATACTTGCCCCTTTGGTACTCGTTTTCTGTTCATAAGCAAAAACTCCATGTAGGTAAGGCGGAGGTGGTATGCATTCGAGCCTAACGTTACAGTAAGGGGCGCGCCGCACACAGAGCTTTAGCGAAGCCGCCAAACCTTAATAAAAACAAAACCCCAAAACCGCCAACGGGCGGCGCGTCCCTTTGACTGACTTGTTAGGCCTGGTGCGTGATTACAAGACCTCTTTTTCCTAATATTTACATACTTCTAAACGTTCGTACATATTCTAACCACTTGGCAGCAATTTGGCGGACGAAGACTTCTGCTTCACCTTTTGACATCGGGTAATTCGTTTTCGGAGTATCTTCATACGCATGTCGAGCCCAATCTCCACTAACCGTGGGATTATGCACAGCGTCTTTAAAGCGATTAAATTGATCTTTTGATATAGCAAACTGCGTATGAAAAGCGTTGCGGTTGTTTGGATGCCCCTCAGCTAATTCGTAAATCTTGTAAATCGTCTCACCGGAGTGATTCTCGATAGAGAGTAGTTCAAGCACTTTCGTCGCCCCTAAGTTACGAAATACTGGCTCGAGTTTTGCTCGTTGGCTTTCCAACTTGGTTTGGTATTCCTGCTCGGCCTGTTCCTCTTTCCAGCTCTCAAGTTCGTCGGTGGATAGCCCATTCGGTGGTGACACGGTTAGAGTAACGTTTCCAAAAGAAGTCTTCATTATTAAAGGTTCCACTTCTAGGAAATAGTGCAACTTAGGGGGATTGAAGGAGTAATCTATCACTGCTCCTAGCACAAATTCCAGATCAACTTCAGCGGGTCCAGTGAATGCCGTTCGTAGCTGTTTTGCTTTCTCAAAGACGTTTTCCGCAGTGTCGCAGCCGTCAATTTCTTGCGATGTGACCGCAGGAAATTGTATTCCATCAACGAGGGCAAAATCCAAGCCACATAGCAGATCCTCAAGGTTTCTTCGCTCTAAGCTTGTTTTTTGTATTTCTACAGCCCACTTCATTTTCAATATTACCTGGTCACAGATGTTGAATTAGATTTGTAGTCATTGAAGATAATTAAATGGTTTTCAGCCTAACTATAAGTAGACCCCAAATAAGAGCCTAATCTTTTATGAGGTCTGGTTGTAAATAATTTCATTGAAACTATAATCAATGTTAAATCAATAAACAATCTATTTTTAGTACACCTGCTTTTTTGCTAATGTCAATGTCAAACACACCCAATCAATCCAGCCAAAATCCGCCAAAATTACTTGAACAGGTGGCGGCGAAGTGTCGGGTTAAGCATTACAGCATTCGTACTGAACGCGCTTATGTTGATTGGATTAAACGCTTTATTTTGCATCATGGCAAGCGCCATCCGAAAGAGATGGGCGCGGCGGAAATTGAGGCGTATTTATCGCATTTGGCGGTGGCGCGTGATGTGTCTGCGAGTACGCAAAACCAGGCCAAGAGCGCATTGCTGTTTTTATATAAAGTGGTGTTAGAAATCGAGTTGCCGCTTTTAGATAAGGTGACACCAGCGAAAGCGCCTAAGCGGTTACCGGTGGTGCTGACGCAGGCTGAGGTTTCGGCGGTACTCACTCGTTTGGATGGCTCGATGTGGTTAATTGTGAGTTTGCTATACGGTAGTGGTCTGCGAATTATGGAAGCGTTGCGGTTGCGGGTGAAGGATGTTGATTTTACGCGGCGCGAAATTTTGGTGCGTGACGGCAAAGGCTTTAAAGATAGGGTGACGATGTTACCGGCAGCCTTGGTGGAACCACTGAAAAGCCATTTACTTAAGGTGCGGACGTTGCACACAGATGATTTAAATGCAGGGTTTGGCGCGGTGTTTATGCCGATGGCGCTGGATAGGAAATACCCGAATGCCGGTAAGGAGTGGGCTTGGCAGTATTGTTTTCCTTCTGTGAAGTTGTCGCCTGATCCTCGCTCTAAGGTGGTACGGCGGCATCATGTGGATGAAAAAACGGTGCAACGCGCGGTGAAAAAAGCAGTCAACTTGGCGAATTTAACCAAGCTGGCGACGCCGCACACGTTTCGTCACAGCTTTGCTACGCATTTGTTGGAAGGCGGTTATGATATTCGCACAGTGCAGGAATTGTTGGGACACAGCGATGTCAATACAACGATGATTTATACGCATGTATTGAATAAGGGTGGGCGCGGGGTGCGCAGTCCGCGGGATATGTAGATGATTGGGTTTTGTGGATAGGGGTTTTTGCGTGCAGGGATAGGTGTTATGTCCTCTTGAACGATGCTGCGCTTAAATGATAATCTGAAAATATATAGATATAAGGGAGTCTCTAAAAATTGCACTTCGACTGTTCGACCATTCGACAAGCTCATGGCTCACAGCTCAGTGCGAACGGTGGTCTTTGTAAATCAGTGGCTTATCCGTTTATGCTGAGTCTGTCGAAGCGTAAATAGACACCTTTAGAGGTTCCTTTATTTTTACAAGGCTTAGGTGAAGGTTTATACCCGCTCTATTTCACATAGGGCTGTTAATTTTAATGGTGAGAGAAAATGGCACAATTTACAGTAACGGGTGATGTTGATCCCTTTTTGCATGTTAGCCTTTTGCGTGGTGAAAAGATTTATTGCGAATCTAACGCTATGGTGATGATGGAAAGTGCTTTAGAGCTAAAAGGGAAAATGACGGGCGGGTTGGGTAGCGCTTTGATGCGCCGCTTTGCTAATGGGGAATCGTTTTTTCAACAACATATCGAAGCGATACGAGGCGATGGGGATTGTTTGTTATCGCCGACGCTGCCGGGTGCGATACAGGTTTTGGAGGTCGGTACTACCAGTTACAGGATAACGGATGGCGCGTTTGTGGCTGCGGAAAGCGGCGTGAGTTTGGCGGTACGGACACAAAGTTTAGGTACTGCTGTGTTTGGTCAAACCGGCGGTTTTTTTATTTGCGAAGCAACGGGTTTTGGCAAGCTGGCGGTGTCGAGTTTTGGTTCCAGTTTTGTGTTGGATGTTGAGCCCGGCAAAGACATTATTATTGATAATGCCCATGTGGTTGCATGGGATAGCGGTTTACATCATGAGATTTCCGTGACCACGCAACAATCCAGTGGATTATTAGGGCAGTTGGTAAACAGTGTCACCAGCGGTGAGGGGATGGTGTTAAAATTTTCGGGTAAGGGTAAGGTGATAATCTGCTCGCGTAATCGTGAAAACTTTAGTTCATGGTTGCGTAAAGGGATGACGGGTAATGGCTAATTGCTTTGGGTGCGGTTTGTTCTAGCGATAATAACGGCTGCAATTTGAATCACTTATTTAGACCTGCGAGGTTTTTAAAACCTCGCAGGTCTGGCGGAAACTACTTGTAACCGATGGAAAGTTACTGCTGTTTTACACGGTGGACATGTTTAGTCGAGCCGTTTGAATGGCGCTTTTTACTGTTTCAGGAGCTGTGCCACCGATATGTTTACGTGCTGCAACTGAGCCTTCCAGCGTTAAGTAAGCAAACACATCGGCAGTAATCAGCGCTGAAAACTGTTGTAATTCTGGTAGTGAGATTTCGGATAAGTCACGCTTGCTTTCCAACCCTAAGCGTACTGCCAAGCCGACCACTTCATGGGCATCACGGAAAGCCATGCCTTTGCGTACCAGATAATCAGCAAGATCGGTTGCTGTGGCAAAGCCACGCTTGGCGGAGTTGTACATATTGGCTTTTTTGGCGCTGATATGGGGGATCATGTCGGCATAAGCCCGCAAGCAATTGATTAGGGTGTCGGCGGTATCAAACAGAGGCTCTTTGTCTTCCTGATTGTCTTTGTTATAGGCTAACGGCTGGCTTTTCATCAACATCAGCAGCGACATTAAATGACCCGTTACCCGTCCCGATTTACCACGTACCAGTTCAGGCACATCGGGATTTTTCTTTTGCGGCATAATCGATGAACCTGTGCAGAAGGCGTCGGGCATGTCGATAAAATCAAACTGGGCGCTGGACCACAAGATTAATTCTTCTGAAAAACGCGATAAGTGCATCATGATGATGCTGCCTACTGCTGCAAATTCAATTGCAAAATCACGGTCACTTACCGAATCCAGTGAATTAGCTGAAGGGCGGCTAAAGCCCAGTAAATCGGCGGTCATGTTGCGGTCGATGGGGTAGGAAGTGCCTGCTAATGCGGCTGCGCCTAAGGGCATGATATTGACCCGTTTACAGCAATCTTGCAGTCTTTCCCGATCGCGAACCAGCATTTCAAACCAGGCCATCAGGTGATGGCCAAAGGTAATCGGCTGGGCAACTTGCAAATGTGTAAAGCCAGGCATGATGGTGCCTGCGTGTTGCTCTGCCAAGTCCAGAATAGCGGTTTGCAGACGCGTTAGCTGATCGGTAATATGCTGGATTTCACTGCGCAGATAAAGGCGAATGTCTGTCGCTACCTGATCGTTACGCGAGCGGCCGGTATGCAGTTTTTTTCCCGCTATGCCTATTAAATCAGTGAGTCTGGCTTCAATGTTCATGTGGACATCTTCTTGCTTTATCGACCAGACAAATTCACCGTTAGTTATTTCTTTGCCTATTTGTGTCAGGCCACTAATGATAGCGTCACGTTCCTGTCCGGTCAGGATGCCGCAGTGTGCAAGCATGGTGGCATGGGCGATTGAGCCCTGAATATCCTGATGGGCCATGCGCTGGTCAAAATCGACAGAAGCGGTAAATACTTCAACAAAAGCATCGGTTGCCTGAGTAAATCGGGCGCTGGAAAGTTTTTCGGAATTAACGGTGGTCATGATGGTTTTTATGCGGATTAACTAAAGATGCGGAATTATACAGTTAAATGCCAGCTTATAAATCTAAAAGCGGCTAGGTACAGATAACATCTCTTCAATGGATATTATCTGTTTCAAAAATTGTTAATGACCAAAGCGGCATAATTTTGTATAGTGTGGCAGTTTGATTTTTTATAACGGGATGAGTCCTTAAGGGGGGTCATCCCGTTTTGCACATTTGAGGTGACGTGTTTGACTAAGGCTGCATTATTGGTGTTAGAAGATGGAACGGTATTTAACGGCGTATCTATAGGTGCGGACGGTTGTTCTGTAGGTGAAGTTGTTTTTAATACCGCGATGACGGGGTATCAGGAAATTCTCAGCGATCCTTCTTATGCCCGGCAAATTGTGACATTAACCTATCCGCATATTGGCAATACCGGCACGAATAGCGAAGACGATGAATCGGTAGGGGTGTTTGCCAGTGGCCTGGTTATCAGGGATTTACCTTTATTGGCAAGTAACTGGCGCTGCGAAAAAACGTTGCAGCAGTATTTGCTGGATCATAATGTTGTTGCCATTGCTGATATAGACACACGCAAATTGACCCGTTTATTGCGCGACAAAGGTGCGCAACGGGGTTGTATTATGGCGGGTGAAGCCGTTGATATTCAGACGGCAAAAACTGCGATTGCAGGCTTCCCTGGCTTAAAAGGCATGGATTTGGCTAAAGAAGTCACTACATCTGAGTCTTATGAGTGGACTGAAAATATCTGGGATTTGCAAAACGGTTATACGCAAGCTGAGAATTTAACGAAACATGTTGTGGCTTACGACTTTGGCATTAAACGTAATATTCTCAGATTATTGGTTAATCGCGGTTGCCGCGTCACTGTTGTTCCCGCAACTACATCGGCGGCTACTGTATTGGCGATGAATCCCGATGGTGTTTTTTTGTCCAACGGCCCTGGTGACCCTGAACCATGTACTTACGCGATTGAAGCTATCAAAACTATTTTAGAGGCTAAAACCCCCGTTTTTGGAATTTGTTTGGGGCATCAGTTGTTGGCTTTAGCCAGTGGTGCAAAAACTGAAAAAATGAAGTTTGGCCATCATGGCGCGAATCATCCCGTGCAGGAAATTGTCACGGGGCGCGTGATGATTAGCAGTCAAAATCATGGTTTTGCGGCTAATGAAGCCAGTTTGCCTGGCAATGTGATTGCTACCCACCGGTCATTATTCGATGGCAGTTTACAAGGTATTAAACGCACCGACTGCCCGGCATTCAGTTTTCAAGGACATCCCGAAGCCAGCCCCGGGCCGCATGATGTGGAATCCTTATTTGATGAGTTTATCGTTATGATGAATCATGCAAGCAAACAATAATCAGACTAGAAAATCATAAAATGCGAAAAAACAAATAGTCCGTATGAAGTAAAACGAAATACAGGGAATCGTAGTAAAATTCCTAAAATTTCGCTCTTTTTCAACGAGCTACTTAATTTATCGCCACTATAACAAGCAAAAGTTTATGACTACATCATCAATAGCTGTCCAGCATCACTTGCTTAGTGTTAGTGATTATTACCGCATGGCAGAAACGAACATTTTAACCGAAGATGAGCATGTCGAATTAATTAACGGAGAACTCTTTGATATGGCACCAATCGGTAGTTTCCATGCTGGATTAGTTACCCGTTTAAGTCGTTTACTGATTAATAAGCTGGGTGAATTGGCGATTGTTACGGTGCAAAATCCACTGTATTTGTCTGAGTTTTCCGCACCAGAGCCTGATGTTGCAGTCTTAAAACCGCGAGCTGATGACTATATGCAGTCGTTACCAACCGCACAAGATGTATTGCTACTCATCGAAGTTGCAGATACTTCGTTATACTATGACCGTAACATCAAATTGCCGCTGTATGCTAAACATCAAATTCCTGAAGTTTGGCTGTGTGACGTCAAAGAAAAGCGCCTGGATATTTATCAACAGCCAGACAGCGACTATTACCGTTTGCATTTACGACCTAAAGCCCAGGAAGAAATTCAACCGCTGTTAGTTGCTTCAATCAGCATAGATTGGCAGAGTTTATTTATTTGTTAAAAAGCGTAATTACAACCCCGTATTTAATTCGTACAGGCTGACACAGTGATCTATTTTAAAGCGGCCATTTTAATCAACACACAAAAGTAACTTCATGCCAAAAAGAACCGACATAAAATCGATTTTATTACTGGGCGCAGGCCCCATCGTCATTGGTCAGGCCTGTGAGTTTGATTATTCAGGCACGCAAGCTTGTAAAGCCCTGAGGGAGGAAGGCTACCGTGTTATTCTGGTGAATTCTAATCCCGCTACGATTATGACCGATCCCGATATGGCGGATGCGATTTATATCGAGCCTATCGATTGGCAAACCGTCGAAAAAATTATCGCCAAAGAACGCCCCGATGCCGTGTTGCCAACTATGGGCGGGCAAACCGCATTGAACTGTGCGCTTGATCTGGATGCGCATGGGGTGCTGGCTAAATATAACGTTGAGATGATCGGCGCGACCAAAGAGGCGATTAATAAAGCCGAAGATCGCGCGTTGTTTAATGAGGCGATGCGAAAAATCGGTTATGAAGTGGCTAAGTCAAAAACTGCGCATACCATGGAAGAGGCTTTAGCGGCGCAAAAAGAAGTAGGTTACCCGACGGTTATTCGCCCGTCTTTTACTATGGGCGGTAGCGGTGGCGGCATTGCTTATAACAAGGAAGAGTTTGTGGAAATTTGTGAGCGCGGTTTGTATTTATCGCCCACCAATGAATTATTGATTGAAGAATCAGTATTGGGTTGGAAAGAATATGAAATGGAAGTGGTGCGTGATTCCAAGGATAACTGCATTATCGTGTGTTCAATTGAGAATTTTGATCCGATGGGCGTGCATACGGGCGATTCCATTACAGTAGCGCCTGCCCAAACATTGACCGATAAGGAATATCAGATCCTGCGTAATGTATCTTTGGCGGTCTTGCGTGAGATTGGTGTGGATACCGGCGGTTCTAACGTTCAGGTGGCGATTAATCCGGTTGATGGGCGCATGATCGTTATCGAAATGAATCCTCGCGTATCTCGCTCTTCGGCTTTAGCATCTAAAGCCACAGGCTTTCCAATTGCCAAGGTAGCGGCAAAATTGGCGGTTGGTTTTACTCTGGATGAGCTTAAAAATGAAATCACAGGTGGTGCGACGCCAGCTTCATTTGAACCAACCATTGATTATGTCGTGACTAAAGTACCGCGATTTACCTTTGAAAAATTCCCGCAAGCCGATGATCGTTTGACTACGCAAATGAAATCAGTGGGTGAGGTGATGGCGATAGGCCGTACCTTCCAGGAATCGTTGCAAAAAGCCTTGCGTGGCCTGGAAATTGGCATTAGCGGTCTCGATGAAATAATCGACTTGAACGCAGATGATGCCAAAGAAAAAATGCAGCGGGAAATGCGTCATCCAGGGCCGGATCGTTTGTTGTATGTTGCGGATGCTTTCCGTATCGGCATGAGCTTGGCTGAGATTCATGATGTTTGCAAAATCGACCCGTGGTTTTTAGCGCAAATTGAAGATCTCATTAGCACGGAACAATCGTTGTCCACTAAAACGCTATCAACCTTGAAAGAAGGCGAACTTTATAAGCTAAAGCGCAAGGGTTTTTCAGATAGTCGCATCGCTAAGTTGCTGAATACCTCTGAAACCGAAGTGCGTAATGTGCGGCATAAGCAAAATATTCGCCCTGTCTATAAACGCATCGATTCCTGTGCCGCTGAATTTTCGTCGGATACGGCTTATCTGTATTCCACTTACGAAGAAGAATGCGAGGCGCGTGTTTCTGATAAAGAGAAAATCATTATTCTCGGCGGCGGCCCTAATCGAATAGGGCAGGGTATCGAGTTCGATTATTGCTGCGTACATGCGGCGTTGGCGTTGCGTGAAGATGGCTATGAAACCATCATGATTAATTGCAATCCTGAAACGGTTTCAACGGATTTTGATACCTCAGACCGTTTGTATTTTGAGTCATTAACACTGGAAGATGTGCTGGAAATTGTCCATATTGAAAAACCTAAAGGGGTGATTGTGCAATATGGTGGGCAGACTCCATTAAAACTTGCCCGTGCTCTGGAAGCTGCCGGTGTGCCGATTATTGGTACGTCGCCGGATTCGATAGATTTAGCGGAGGACCGGGAGCGTTTCCAGAAATTGCTGGAAAGACTGGGCTTGAAACAACCGCCAAATGCTACTGCCCGTTCTGTTGAACAAGCCGTTAATGCGGCTAAAGAGCTGGGTTATCCGCTGGTAGTACGGCCTTCTTATGTTTTGGGTGGGCGGGGCATGGAAATCGTTTTCAATGAAGAAGGCTTGCAGCGTTATATGAAAGAGGCTGTCAGTGTTTCTAACGATGCCCCCGTATTACTGGATCGTTTCCTTGATGATGCGGTAGAAATGGATGTGGATGCCATTTATGACGGTGAACGGGTGTTAATTGGTGGTTTGATGGAACACATTGAACAAGCGGGTGTGCATTCGGGTGATTCTGCGTGCTCATTGCCACCTTATGACTTGGCACCGGAGATGCAAGATCAATTACGTGAGCAAGTAGTCAAAATGGCCGAGGCTCTGGGCGTAAGAGGACTGATGAATACCCAGTTTGCGATTCAGGGCAGCGATATTTATGTGCTTGAAGTTAATCCAAGAGCTTCGCGTACTGCGCCTTTTGTCTCTAAAGCCACTGGCTATGCGCTGGCTAAAATTGCCGCCCGGGTTATGGTAGGGCAAACCCTGGCGCAACAAGGTGTTACCAGAGAGCGTATTCCCGATTATTATTCCGTCAAGGAAGCGGTGTTTCCGTTTGTTAAGTTTCCAGGTGTTGATCCCTTATTAGGGCCTGAAATGAAATCAACCGGTGAAGTGATGGGGGTAGGGAAAACCTTTGGTGAAGCCTTTGCTAAATCGCAGCGGGCGGCAGGGGTTAATTTGAATGATAGTGGTAAGGTACTGATTAGCATTCGTGATGCCGATAAGGCGAAGGCGCCTGATATTGCCAGGATGCTGGTCGATAAAAAATATGAAATTGTCGCAACGGGCGGCACAGCAAAATTTCTTAAGGAAGCGGGTATTCCGTGTGAAGTGGTTTATAAGGTCAACGAAGGGCGACCCAATACCGTTGATATGATTAAAAATGACCAGATTCAGCTGATTATTAATACCACAGAAGGTAAAAAAGCGATTTCGGATTCTTTCACCATGCGTAGAGAGGCTCTGCAACACCGGGTTACCTATTACACAACGATGGCCGGTGCGAGGGCAGCTTGTTACGCACTGGGTGAACTGGATGCGGGTGATGTGAACTGCCTGCAAGATTTGCATAAAAGTTTAACTTGAAGGTTCAAGGTGTCAGTTTTTTTATCTTGCACCTTTAACCTTAATAAAATGTAACTACTTAGCCATCAAATACAATGGAACGCTGATGACGCAGATTAACTATGATGAACACATATAATTTAAAAAAATCTTATTTTATCTTACACTCAGCGTCATCAGCGTTCTATTTTTCTAACTGCTGAGTAGTTACAATAAAATAATTAATGGAGTTTTCGAAAGATGATTAAAGTACCTCTCACCGTCAAAGGTGCAGAAAAATTACGCACGGAATTGGAAGAATTAAAATCAGTTGTGAGGCCGCGTATTATCGCGTCCATTGCCACTGCGCGTGCGCACGGTGATTTAAAAGAAAATGCTGAATATCATGCGGCGAAGGAGCAACAAAGCTTTGCCGAAGGGCGAATTGCTGAAATTGAAGGT
>JAYTJI010000182.1:0-1252 GCA_043731245.1 Methylococcaceae bacterium
GCAACAACTGCTGTTGCATCCAGACGCGCGCAATTTTGAGCCGCCTCGCTCATCACAGCCAAACTTTTCAGCGCCATAGTTATATGTTCTGCCAGCGTCACTGGATTCATTTTGTTTTGCATCAATAGTAATCCTGCATCGGCATCAGTTAAATAGCGGGCATTCGCCGTTTGATGATCATCAATAGCAGTTGGTAATGGAATAAAAATGGCTGGAACGCCCATTGCCGCCACTTCACTTACCGTCATAGCGCCCGCCCTGCAAATCACCAAATCAGCCCATTGATAAGCAGCAACCATGTCTTCAATAAAGGCATTAGCTTCCGCATTAATGCCTAACGTTTTATATCGGCTTTCAACCTGAAACAACATAGCCGCACCCGTTTGATGCTTTATTTGCACAGATTGGGTTACCAACCCCGATTTTTGCAATTCAGCTATTGCTTCAGGTACTGTTTCATTCAAAATTTGAGCGCCTTGGCTTCCACCAACAATCAATATCCTGACTTCATTTTCAAGTTGCCTGCGTCCATTTTTCAGCGCAGTCAAAAAGGCTTTTCTCAACGGATTACCCGTACATTTTGCTTTAACTTTTCTGCTAAAACTATCGGGAAACGCTTCTAATACTTGATTAGCCAAACGTGCAAGCAAACGATTAGTTGTGCCTGGAATCCGATTTTGTTCATGGATTATCAATGGAATGCCTAATAGTTTCGCCATTAATCCACCGGGGCCCGCAACAAATCCACCCATGCCCAGCACCACATCGGGTTTCCGCTTACGCAATATTTTCATGGCCTGTACACAGGCCTTAAACAACATAAATACGGCAGTAATTTTTGCCGTTATACCTTTACCCCGCACACCTGCAACGGATAACCAGTCGATTTCAATGCCGTTTTCTGGAATCACCCGACTTTCCAAACCTTTGTGTGTCCCTAACCAGCTAACCTGCCAGCCTTTTTCTTTTAACAAAGCCGCAACCGCCAGTGCAGGGAATACATGTCCGCCGGTTCCGCCGGCCATAATAACTATGCGCTTACCCATTTCGACCTTTCCTTTGGAGCATTGGCATTGATCTCGGCAACTTCGCTTTGTACCCGGAATAACAGCGCAACAGCGCAACACATAATCATCATACTGCCGCCGCCATAACTCATTAATGGCAAAGTCAGTCCTTTCGTTGGCAAGATTCCCATATTAACGCCCATATTGACGAATGATTGAAAACCAAACCAGATGCCCAAACCATA
>JAYTJI010000183.1:0-12029 GCA_043731245.1 Methylococcaceae bacterium
ATGTTTTATTGGCTGGTGTGTAGGGGCAAGATTTAATCTCAGGTTAGTAATTGGGCAGGGTGTGTTGTACGTACTACACCCCCCCTTTGCCGCTGAAAAGGTGCGCAGCGCACACTACCCGAATGAAAAAACCATATTTTTAATCACACCCTCTTAAAACGTGATCCTTTCTCCGACTGTGGGAATATTTGCATTCCATCCGGTGCGCTTAAAGCAGGTTTGCAAGGATAAGGCCGCTGCTTTTTCACCATGAATGAGATAAAGCCGGGGTTTGGTTTTAAAATGGCTCGCCCATTTTAATAATTGGCTTTGATCGGCATGGGCGCTTAAAGCACCCAGTGTATGGATTTTTGCTTCTACATTGATTTCAGAACCTAAGATTTTCAAATATTTCTTTTTACCATCAACCAGCATTCGGCCTAATGTACCCTCGGCCTGAAAACCGGCAATGATGATATGGGCGTTACGCCGCCATAGATTGTACTTAAGGTGATGGCGGATACGTCCACCGTTACACATGCCACTACCGGCAATAATAATTGCACCGCCGACAATTCGGTTGACAGCCATTGATTCTTCAGAAGTTTGTGAATAAATCAGGCCTTTTAGCCACGCTTGCCAACCCTGTGGGGCTATTTTGGTAAATTCTTTGTCGTCAATATTAAAAAGTGATGTATTAGCAGCGTAGATTTCACTGGCGTTGATTGCCATGGGGCTATCCAGATAAATCTTTTGTTGCGGCAGGCCACCTTGCCGCTGAATTTTACCCAGCCAATAGATCAAATCTTGAGTTCGACCTACTGCAAATGCAGGGATAATCACATTGCCTCCGCTTGCTGCTGCATCCGCCAGGGTTTCGCGTAATTCGTCCAAGGTGTTTTCCAGCGGTTTATGGTCGCGGTCGCCGTAGGTGGATTCCAGTAATAAGACATCTGCTTCAGTCAAAATGGCGGGGTCGCGCAGTAGAGGCGACAGCAGGTTACCTAAGTCTCCTGAAAAAACCAGTGTTTTGATCTCATCATGGTCTTTGATGCGCAGGCGCACGATGGATGAACCCAGTATATGCCCGGCCTCGTGGAAAGAAAGGCTTACGCCTTCGAGGATTTCTTTTTCCTCACTGTAGGCAACCGGCTGTCTGAGTTTTAATAGTGCTTCTACATCTTGCAGCTCATAAAGTGGCTCAAGCAATTTTTTTCCGGCACGTTCCCGTCGTTTATTTTCCCACTCGGTATCTCTCAATTGTAAATGTACAGCATCTCTAAGCATCAACTCGAGTAAGGGAAAGCTGGCTTCGGTGAGAAACACGGTGCCTTTGAAGCCTTCTTTGACCAGCTTGGGCAAGCGGCCGCAATGGTCAAGATGGGCGTGAGACAGAACAACGGCATCTATGCTGGCTGTATCGAAAGGGAAATCCGCTGCATTTTGTTTCTCTGTTTCCTTTGAACCCTGAAACAATCCGCAATCCAGCAGTATGCGACTGGAGCGGGTTTCCAGTAAATAACAGGAGCCGGTCACTTGTCCTGTCGCGCCAAAAAAAGTGAGGCTTGTCATAGCGTTGCCTTTTTATTAGAGTGATTGTTACCGTTTATGGTATAGCTATCCAGGATAAGATGCCATGCCTGTTCAGCCGTTTCTGCGTATTGAATAAGTTTGCGATCACATTGTGTGATAACGCCTTCCTCGACCAGCATATCGAAGTTAATTATTTTATTCCAGTATTGTTGCCCAAACAGAATAACGGGAATAGGTCTGACCTTTTTAGTTTGAATCAAGGTAAGCGCTTCAAACAGTTCATCGAGAGTACCAAAACCGCCCGGAAATGCCACTAATGCAACGGCCCGCATTAGAAAGTGCATTTTGCGGATAGCGAAGTAATGAAACTGGAAACACAGTTCCGGGGTGATATAGGCATTAGGTTTTTGTTCACCAGGCAGGACAATATTGAGCCCCATACTTTTGCCGCCCACATCTGCCGCGCCTCTGTTAGCGGCTTCCATAATACCGGGGCCACCACCGGTTACTACAGTCAGCGATTGATTAAGTTTTTTTGCACTCAGGGTGATCAGAGTCCCTAGTTTACGGGCCTCATCGTAGTATTTGCTTTTATTCAACACACGGCAGGCAATTGCTATATTATTTTCAAGCCCAGGGTCACTTGGGTTTGATGCAAGTGCCTGTTCTGCATTCTGCAATGCTTTTAGCGCGGTTTCATGATCAGAAACCCGGGCGCTGCCGAAAATAACTACAGTCGCTTGAATGTTTAGTTCCAGTTGGGCTAATTCAGGTTTAAGCAGTTCAAGTTGTAAGCGCACGGGTCTCAGTTCATCACGCATAATGAAATCGAAATCATCATAAGCCAATCGATAGGACGGCGAGTGGCTCTGTGGCGTGCCGTAATCATAAGATACAGTGGCAGCGTCCTGCTTTGCAGTGGGGAAAGGGTTTTTGCAGGGTATTATGGTTTTTTTTGCCATCGGCTTTCCTTGTTAATGTAGTCCAAAGTTAATGTAGTGTAAAATGATCCTTTTATTACATCATTAAAGTGTCAGCACCGCTAAACCGGCTTAGTCGGTATGCGGTTTATTTCTATCAAAACAAGTTGTTGGTGTTACTATTGCAACATCAGTTAGAAAGAAAACTAAAGCTGATAATTTTATGATTATTTTATAAGATAGGCGTGGGTTGTATGCAGCTAAGTATATTAGCAATTGGGGTAAGTATGCGTGATTTGAGAACATTATTTTTTTCACAAAAAAGCGCTTTGAGAGGCGGGATAAGGTGCAAAGCCCAAGGGCTGGGTTTTAATCTACATTCCAGACATGGTTTGGGTAGGTTGCTGGTGTTTTTTTTCCTGAGTTTGCCTGCTCAAGAAGTGTTTGCTGAAGGCATATTCAGTCAAGCAACTCACTTAGTTACTGATGCGTTTGCCGATCCGAAAACTGATGAAGATAAACTTACGACGGATGCACCCGCAAAAACTAATACAACTACAGAAATAATTGTCACTAAAAACCCAAGTTTAGCGGATGAAATTGCCGCGATTATTACCGCAAAACACCATGCTTATCTGCTGCGGTCAGATTTTCAAAATCGCACTGAAGATCTTGAAGCACTTTATAAGTTGGCAGGGTACAAGTTGTTATGGCTAGGTAGTCCCCAGGCAGAAAAAAACACTACCGAGGTGCTCAAGTTATTGGAAAGCGCATCGGTCAATGGTTTAAATTCTACGACTTATGACACGCAAACGCTACAACAAAAACTGCCAGCGGCCTTAACAATTGCACCCGATAATTATAAGCAATTGGCGCTTTATGACACCGCTGTTAGCCTATCCGTGTTGCGTTTTCTGCATGATTTACATTACGGACGGGTTAATCCAAAAGAAGTAAATTTCGATCTCAAGTTAAGAGAAAAAAAGCAGATTGATTTACCTGCGCTGATCATAAACAGTTCGGCGCAAGGTACTACTGGAAAGCTGCCTGAAATAGTAGAACCAAAGCTAAAGCAATATCAAAAATTAAAACAAGCATTATCCACTTATCGCCTACTAGCTAAAAGCTCGGTGCCTTTTAAGCTGTTTGTTAACAAATCCATAGCGTCAGGCGGTAATCTCCCGCAAGCCGAAGAACTCCGCAAATTTTTAACCGATGTGGGAGATTTGCCAGAAGAACCACACGATGATAATGCTAAAAAATCGCTGCTTTACACAAGTCCGCTAGTTGCAGGTGTTAAAAAATTTCAGCTTCGGCATGGCATAAATGCCGACGGTGTCTTAGGCAGGGGTACGGTTGAAGCGATCAACGTGCCGTTAAAACAGCGGGTAACACAAATTGAGCTGGCAATGGAAAGGCTGCGCTGGTTGCCTGAACCGAGTGCCGGCACATCAATTATTGTTAATATTCCGGCTTTCCAATTGTGGGCGTTTGATGATGTTGACGAATTCAACGCAAACACACCTAATATGAGAGTCGTTGTCGGTAAAGCATTAAAGAATCAAACCCCCGTATTGATGGCAAAAATGAGTTTTATCGATTTTATGCCTTACTGGAATGTGCCTTACAATATAGTAAAGGATGAGATTTTGCCTAAGCTAATAAAAAGTAGAGGTTATTTAGCCACGGAAAATATGGAGCTAGTCACCGCGTTTGGGAATACGACTAAGGCTGTTGCTTTCACTAGCTCATCCCTTGCCCAGCTTAAGCAAGGGGCATTAAGAATCAGGCAGCGCCCTGGTAAAAAGAATGCTCTAGGCAAGGTAAAGTTCATATTCCCTAACAAGGAAGACGTGTATTTACATGATACGCCATCCCGTTCTTTGTTTAGTAAGTCACGGAGAGATTTTAGCCATGGTTGTGTGCGGGTTGCAAACCCTGATCGCTTAGCTGAATTTGCGCTTAAAAATCAATGGAGCAAAGAAACGATACAACATGCCATGCAAACATCAAAAACACAGCGGGTTATATTAAAGAAATCGATTCCTGTGTTGTTTTTTTATGTGACCTCATCTATTGACCCCAATGATAACTTGGCGTTTTATTCAGATATTTACGGTTATGATGTTGTTTTACAAGAGGCGCTTAATAAATCGGGGGACTTGTCTGATCAGGATATTTTTGCCGCCCCACCTGCGCTACCTGTTTCGCTCCCGATAGAGGCAATAAAGCCTATGGAGCTAGTAAAGCCGATAGAACCAGTGGCACATAACACAGCGGCACCGTAATTATTTATAATTGGGAAGTTCGCCTGTGATAGCTTTGATGTTTGAAACATCGAGCTATCTGTCCTGAGTCGTTGGGTTACTTACTACTATCAGGACCTTTTGAGAATGGTCTTAGGCCAGGCGATTAGGTTCGCCGTTTAGTGCAGGAGTGCTTTACCAGGTTCTGAACTCACCCGTATCCAGATGCACGAAATTTTTGTGTGGATAATAACCGACACCGCCACGCGCCATAGACAGCGCTGCATTTTTAATGGTTCTTGTTGAGACACCTTCAATTCTAATGTCAATTGCCCGGCCTTGCATATGGAGGCTATGCTCTGCAACCGCGTGGCTCTGTCTGCGTAATTGCGCATTAGTAAATGGTGAGCGATAACCGGAGACAATGTGAAAAGGCTTGCTAACCCCCAGCGTTTGTTTTAGATCATATAACTGATCCAGTAGTGCGGTATCAATGGGGTGAATGTCATCAGTATGGTAGTCACGAAGCAAATGATTGATTTCTTGCAGCGCATCCTTTATGTAACTTCCCTGCTCAAAATAGGTTAAATTTAACGTATCGCCGGTATACGCATGTTCAAGGGACAGCATTTTGTGAGTAGGAGAATAGATATTTTGTGCGGGATTTGGTCGACTAAACATTCGAGACTGAACAGGGCTATGGCTTTGTCGGCCCTGATAGATAACATCTCGAACTGCCGCTGAGGCAATCCCGGTTCCACCCACTGCCAGCAAAGATCCACAAGCCATTTGCTTCAGAAATTTTCGCCTTGATGCAATGGCACTGTCTTCGTCAATTATCGTGTTTTTTAATGGTTGCTCATTCATGGTTTTATCTCAGGTATCGCCTTTTATCCTATTTTCACTCTTAAGTCTTAAAGTAATCTTAAGTGGACATAGATATAGTTAATTTAGGTTGGCGAATTCAAGATTATTCAAAATGCGGAAAAACAAGGAAGCACATCGGGCTTTTTTGAATTTGCCTGTGTTGGAATTCCCTTGGGCTTTCTCAATCTGTTGATATACTGGGTGTGGTTCTCCTATTTGTACAACTAACCATTGCAACCCGATCGACTACTAACGGATGCCACAAACATGAGTAAAAAAATCGTTAAACCATCCACTTATCTGACGGAAGTC
This sequence comes from Methylococcaceae bacterium, assembly GCA_043731245.1. Taxonomy (GTDB): domain Bacteria; phylum Pseudomonadota; class Gammaproteobacteria; order Methylococcales; family Methylomonadaceae; genus Methylobacter_C. The sequence continues at coordinate 5,858 of JAYTJI010000183.1, forward strand.
AAAACGCTTTCTGATCGCATTGTCAAAGCGCAACAACCCATCCGTATTCTTGACGCCATCAAATGGGATGACAGTATTAAACAGGAATTTTTTAAAGGTAATTGCAAAAAACCACCCGCAATAACAACGGATTATTATCAAAATCGCCCGTTAGGCTTTGGCCCTGACGAAAAAAAACACGAGTTTTATCAAATTGAGCGTGATCTGGTGCGTAAACTCGGTCAACTCAATCCGCTTAGTGTGATCATGCGCCGGATTTGCCGGGAATATCAGGATGTGGTTTGTATGCTTGAGGCGAGGGGAACGCCGACATTTTCCAATATTTCGCAGGAATTATACGGCTCTTCCCAAGATGTTTTTCATGTCGGCGACCCAACCATTGCCAGTCTTGGCAGTATGATGGAAGAAACGTTATCACAACTCCTGCAACTGGATTTTTTAGCCGAAGAGCCCAAGACGATTAATGCCAAGGACGCAGTAGCCATTCTTAACGAAAAAATCGAAGCTGTGTTTCCCGGTGACGGTCTACGTGCCATGATTAGCGATGGTATTCTTGCCGATGCCGCAGCGGGCACTGATTACATCAAATTACGTGCGGATGCCTTATTTAATATGCGTGATTTGCGGGTGCTTGAAGTTCACGAAATATGGGTACATTTGGGTACTACATTGAATGGCCTGGCCCAGCCTTATTGCACCTTTCTGGGCAAAGGCCCGCCTTCTGCGACAGTCACGCAAGAAGGCTTGGCGGTATTGATGGAGATATTAACCTTTAGCTCTACACCGAACAGGCTCATGCGCCTGATTAATCGGGTACGCGCCATTACCCTGACTGAAGAAGGCGCGGATTTTATGGATATATTTTCTTTTTTTAGAGATAAAGGTCTTGATGAGGAAGACAGTTATACCCTCAGTAGCCGTGTCTTTAGAGGCAGCAGCCCGGATGGTCTGCCGTTTACCAAAGACCTGACTTATATTAAAGGTTTCGTGCTGACTTATAATTTCATGCGTTTGGCGGTCAGCAAAGGTAAGCCGGATCGTATTCCGTTGTTGTTCTGCGGTAAAACCATGATTGAGGATATGAAAGTGCTGGTTGATTTGGTAGAGGAGGGCACAGTTATAGCGCCTCATTTTTTGCCACCGCAGTTTAAAGATCTAAGCGGCTTATCATCCTGGTTAAGTTTTAGCCGCTTTATGTCATCGCTGAATTTCCGGCAACTGGAGCAGGATTACGCTAATATTTTGTGATATAGGTAGCCTATTTGACGCCTGTGATATGCCTTGAACCCTTTATCCAGTCTTCCTTGAGCGTAGACGAAGGGTTCAATGCAACGGGTTTACTTTTACAAAGTTCAGGTGAAGGTTTATACCCACTTTATTTCATATAGATTGGGCTATTTCAACTTCCATCGTGTTGACATGTATACAGCGAGTCACTAGACTGGCCTTTTAAAAATTACCGCCGTTGCACCTGTGATGCTGGCTATACCCAAAAAACGCAAACACAATTTATGATTATCACGCCAGAAATGATTGGCTATTTAGCCGCCACCTTAACGACTGCCTCATTTTTACCTCAAGCCATCTTAACGATAAGAACCAAAGATACAGAATCTCTTTCGTTGAGCATGTATAGTCTATTTACTTTAGGTGTGCTCTGTTGGCTTATTTACGGCGTGTATATATCGAATAAGGCGATCATTTTTGCCAATGCAATCACCCTGGTATTGGCGGCATCGATACTTTCTTTTAAGATTTATAATGTGCTATTCAAGAAAGGTTAATCGATAGCTAATAGCCCGTCAGGTGCGAATACATGTTAGCCCGCCCTCATCACGCAAACAATTTGCGCGATGCTTAAAAATAGTTTTTTGGAATAATAATACCCAAACGGAGATATAAAGAATGGCGAATAAAGTGTCCTTAACCCAGTTTATTATTGAGCAGCAGCGTGGCTTGCCCGATGCGTCGGGAACATTCAGTATGTTACTGAACAATATTGTGACCGCATGTAAAGAAATATCGCACCTGGTTAACCGGGGTAATCTCGTGGGTGTACTGGGTAGTGCTGAGTCCGAGAATGTACAAGGTGAAGTGCAAAAAAAGCTGGACATCATTACCAACGACATTATGGTCAATGCGCTGAACTGGACCGGTCATCTGGCGGGTATGGCATCGGAAGAAGTCGACGATATTATTGCCATTCCAGCGCAGTACCCCAAGGGTAAATATCTGGCGTTATTTGATCCATTGGACGGCTCTTCAAACATTGACGTTAATTTGGCCGTGGGTACTATTTTTTCTATCCTACGTTGTCGTGAGGGTGTCGATCCTTCAGCTGAAGATTTTTTGCGTAAGGGTTCTGAGCAGGTTTGCGCCGGTTTTGTACTTTACGGCCCGTCAACCATGATGGTCTTGACAACCGGACATGGCGTCAATGGTTTCACGCTCGATCAGGATATAGGCGAGTTTATTCTGACTCATCCAAACATGAGGATTCCAGAAGAAACCAGCGAATTTGCCATTAATATGTCAAACCAGCGTTTCTGGGAGCCGCCGGTGCAGCGCTATATTGATGAATGTTTGCAAGGAACAGAAGGGCCGCGCGGGAAAAACTTTAATATGCGCTGGATTGCATCCCTGGTTGCTGAAGTTTATCGAATCCTGACGCGTGGCGGCGTATTCTTATATCCGCTTGATTTACGCGACCCGTCAAAGCCTGCCAAACTGCGCATTATGTATGAAGCGAATCCGATGGCTTTTATTATTGAGCAAGCCGGTGGAGCCTGTTCTACAGGACGTGAGCGCATTCTTGATATTAAGCCGACAGGTATTCATCAACGTGTGCCTCTGATTTTAGGATCAAAAAACGAAGTTGAACGCATTGTCACTTATCATCAGGAAGGGTGATATTGTTGATTAGAAAGGCTCAGTAATTTTGCATTATTTTAAGTGCATATCAAACAGTTGGCTCTTCTTCAGATGTATGTATAAAAAGGGATGCCGAAAATGATAAAGTCATACCTTAAATCCCCCCAAAAGAACGCGCCGCAAATACATTGCTTTGAGCTTCCCTCGATGAAGATTGATTGAAACAAACGGCTCTTGAGAAAATAGAGCCGTTATCCATCTTCGATCAAAACACGGCTAAACCAGCCTCGACTAATTCAGTAAAACTGTAACAAAAATTTAACATTGAAAACTCTGACTAAGCGTATTTATATGCTACTCTATGCCTCATTTTAACTGGGGAAAAGAAATGCAAGCAACAGTCAAATGGGTCGATGATGTAATGTTCGTCGGCGAAACTGGCAGTGGTCACGCAGTTGTAATGGATGGCCCGCCCGATCATGGCGGACGAAATATGGGTATGCGACCCATGGAAATGATTTTATTAGGCGTGGGCGGCTGTTCATCCTTTGATGTGGTGCAGATTTTACAAAAAGGCAGAAACAACATCGTTAACTGCGTTGCAGAAATTTCCGCAGAACGGGTTGACGCTGTGCCAAGTGTATTTAGCAAAATTCACCTGCACTTTACTGTCAGCGGACGTGACTTAAAAGCATCTGCGGTTGAGCGGGCAGTGAAATTATCGGCGGAGAAATATTGCTCTGCTTCCATTATGCTAAGTAAAGCAGGGGTAGAGATTACCCATGATTTTGAAGTTATCGAGGTTTAAGCGTTTTGAATAAGTTGCAATTACACGGCTTTAACAATTTAACAAAGTCACTCAGTTTTAATATATACGATATTTGTTATGCACCCGCTGAACAACAGCAGGCGTATATCGAGTATATTGATGAAGCCTATAATGCTAAGAAATTGACGCAAATTCTTAAAGATGTTGCCGAAATCATCGGCGCGCAAATTCTTAATATTGCCCACCAGGACTATGATCCTCAAGGCGCTAGCGTTACCATGCTGATTTCAGAGGGCGATGTCGCCCCACCACCCAGCATGAATACCCAGACTCCCGGGCCATTACCTGAAACCGTTCTGGCGCATCTTGATAAAAGCCATATTACTGTCCATACCTATCCTGAGAGCCATCCCGACAGCGGTATCAGTACGTTTCGTGCGGATATTGACGTTTCGACCTGTGGCCGTATTTCACCATTAAAAGCGCTAAATTACCTGATTCACAGTTTTGAATCAGATATAGTCATAATGGATTATAGGGTGCGTGGTTTTACCCGTGATATATCGGGCAAAAAACATTTTATTGATCACAATATCACCTCTATCCAAAACTATATTGCCAAAGATACCCAGGAAAGCTATCAAATGATAGACGTGAATGTGTATCAGGAGAATATTTTCCACACCAAAATGATGCTTAAGGAAACCGAGCTGGAAAATTATTTGTTTGAGAAGGAAAGCAACCTGACTGAGGCTCAAAAAGCAGGTATAGAGGAGAAGTTGAGGAGAGAAGTGACCGAGATTTTTTATGGTCACAATTATCGGCGCAAAAAAATAAAAGTGGCTGATCAAGGGACTTAAAATTCCAGGCTAACGGTAGGTTGGGTTGGAACAGCATCAACCCAACATTTACTTATACTGAAGCTAATCAAAGGTAATAATTGCCGCGCAATTAACACGAGTGGGCGAGCCACTTCCATTTTGATACCCCCGCTATATGCAACGCACAGCCTATGCTGAGCTAATCAGATAAATCAGGTTTAATTTCCAGGGCAACATTCAATAAGTCACCTCGAAGGCTGCCAGATTGTTCAACATCAAAAAATATAACCACTCAATAATATTGAAAATAAATATTGCTTCTGGATAGCGCAGTAAGCAGGTTTGTTTTTTGTATAAGTTGGACAATGCGGCAGGCAAAAAGCGCATTTGATGCAAATACCCACTCCGTTAGTAAATCTTCATACTTTTTGTGCAGTGAGTGCCTCTAAAACTTTAGCGTATTCATCCACTTTAGGCCTGTATAAAAACATCCCTAATGCAGACAATCCTGTGAATATGTACAAGGTATTAAAGTTATCGCCCAAAACAAACATGACAAAGCCAAAAACACCAACACTTTCAATCAGTGCCATGGATACAATAACTGTTATTAAATAACGCGTTTTTGCTATATCCCCTGCTGCTGTGCTTGAATACGGCATGGTTTGATTTAACCGCAGTTGAATGTGCCGAAGCAAATTGGTTAGCGGAAATGTAACGATGGCCACGACGTATAATATCGTTCTAATAAGTACTCGTTGAGCTTCCGGCAGAGGTTGTTGGATTTCGTCGCCAAAAGTTATGCAGACAATAAGAAAAGTGGCCAGCATTACCAGCATGATACCTACGATGACCCAAGGGAGAATAAGATCAGCTTTTAATTGTTCAGGTTCGAGTCGACCCAGCATTTTGTTTCCTGATATGTTGACGATGAGTGTTTATGATACCAAACTCGGATGCTTAGGCCTTATTTTCTATAGTGTATCAGGTAGCTTTGGCAATCTGGAATAAATACAGTGTCCTTAAAAGTAGGCTTATAATATTCCTTATAGAGTTTACCGTGTCGGAGCTGGCTTTAGTAAAGGGGGGTAGCCTTTTTGTAATGAATAGTAACCGCCCTATAGGTTATGAATGGCTGGTTGATAAATTTACTGCTACCACTAAAGATAAAATTAAGGAGAAATAAATGGCAAAATCGGAAATGAAAGAGATCAAGTGGCTTCCTGATGTCGAGGAGCACGACTATCCAGCAGCTGAGTCTTATCTCAGGCTCCTTTATAGCGAGAATCGGGTTTCTGAAATGATAGCTAGGTTTAGAGATGCTGCTATCGTTCAGTTTAAAGCTAAGGACATCTTCAGAGCATCTCAACTTTCACTTCTGGGCGTGAGCAATTTACATGTCGATAAGGATAGGAAAAAAATTCAGAAGGGGGTAAGCCTTTCTCCTCTTCTGCTCTTAAGAGATGAGCAGAATGGTAAAGTTGTGATTGCCGATGGCTATCACCGCTTGTGTGCCATCTACGAGTTTAACGAGGATGTATTGATCCACTGCAAGATTATTTGAGTAGGTCAGAATTATCTACTTTTGCGAGCTATTTCACCTAATCTTCTATGTTCAGCCCAGGGCAGGTCGGTTGGTGTTCATTGTTAGAATACAATTGCCATGCCTCCAAACAATCAATATTCAATTAAATTAAGCACATGCCTTACG
>JAYTJI010000184.1:0-2661 GCA_043731245.1 Methylococcaceae bacterium
AGTACGCCTGAACAATCAAGGCCAATAGTATTTTTTTCATGGTGTCTCCAAATATAAGTGATTAAGCCAAAAGGCTTTACGCTTTTTAGCGCCAATGAAAATATCAAAAAGCAAAACAAAAACATCTTCATCTCTTTTGCCTTACAGGATAGAAAAACAAGCAGCCGGATAAGATTCGGATATTTTTTTGTTTAAGTGCCTCAGTTAAGACACAAAGTCATCCGTAACTGGATAGCATGAATCTAAAGTTTAGTTTTTTAGCCGCTGCCAAAATATTTTTTAAGTAAAGCGTGCAAAAGCACCACTTTTTTATCCTGAATACTAATAACGACAGGGTTAAACCAGGTGACAATGCCATTAATGCTTTCGAGAACCCGTTAAGATCAATACCTGATAAAGTTAGCTTGCTAAATAATGAGCAACTAAGCTTTCTAAGGAAAAAGCGCGTACATAAAATATTTTTTAATACGCCACAAAACCCGAACATTTCTATCTTGAGTTAAGACAACAAGCCATCGACAGATGGAAAGGCAAATGTATCAACCTAAGTAAAGCAAACTGACAACCACTGGATAAACGCATGAATAACAATAAAAATAGCTGGAAAAACAAGATGTTTACAAAGCTAAGTAATGAAATCACGGGGCTGCTTAATATGTATCTATCTGACCCTTGGCATAATGACCCCAAGATTGTCCCTATTGGCCTCGATGCAAGGTTCAGGACTTGTGAAGAAAAATTATGGCTGGGCATCGAGCTTACTCTGAAACAAGATAAATTTAGAGGTTTGTTTTTTAGGGACTTCTCTGGCAATACAACGACCGGTGACCGGGCCGTTCTCTACTTAAGTGAGGTCTTTCTAACACGAACGGAAGTAGCTAACACAATATACGACCAACCACCCCCCCCACATCATTTAATGGTTTGCTACTTACGGGAGAGTTTGCATGAAAATTGGCAGGATTGCTTTATCAAGCGCTCCCAGGACGGTTATGAAAATTATGCTGATAGTTTTTTTAAGAAGGTTGGCGATACCTTAAAAGAACAATGCAAGAAACTAGGCGATAAGTACAGTACGCATTCCAAGAACCTGCTGGCGGAACATGGCTCTTTCTGGCTCAACGCTGGCGCAAATAAAGCTAAAGTTGCTGAAGAGTTAAGTTTGTGTGATGTCTTCTCAGTCATTGCACCTATTAAGCAGCAACAACTTCTTCCTATGGCACCCGGAGAACCTGAGCTAGATGCCAATGCCTCTGCCATGCTCTTGAAAGGTATCCTGCAAAATCGAAATGAACGCTATGGACTGTTGGTTGCTTTGGGCATGAATCCTGAAGAATGGCTTATTAAGCAAGATGATTCCGAAAACGGTGGTTTTGTCTTTTCAATTCAAAATCTTAGGCAACTAAAAGTGCTTGTACAAGCAGTGAAAAAAAGCAGTATAAAAGCCGTCCAAAACCAGACACCTTGGTATGAAAAAGCATGTTTTAAAGCAACCTTCACACAATTAAAAGCCGATAAGAAAAAATACGCTAGCTTTAAACAAGCAGATGACTGTTATCAGTTTTATTGTGATTACATTAATCCGAAATTCATATCTATTGATGAAAATGATGAGGATGAGGATGGCGTAAGCCAAAACCGAAGTGCTGAGGGATTTACAGGGTTACAGACAATAGACCAGCTGGGAGATGCAGAATTACGAGATTTCCCCGAAGAATACCCTGGTTATTATAACCCAGTCACTGCTTATGTTTGGAAGATGATAATCGTTGAAAATGCTGAGTTATTCGGTAAGTATGGCTTGAAATTTATGCAAGACCCAAAATTGCAGCAACTCATCAGTGACAACCCGCAGCTGGGTTATGACAAATTATCCCAAGCGAAGCGCCTGGAAAAGCTTAGAGAGGAACTCGACGACATCACCAAAAAGCTTTTATAACCCCTATTAATTTTTTAAACACACCGAATGGAAATACGCATGAACAAAAAACTTTCAAAACAAGAGCTTTTTTTAATAGCTCAACAACGATTAAACCAATTTGATTGGGAATTACCCGTCAGCGCAGAAGAAATAGATGCCTTACATGCCTCTCTTCCCAGGCGCTGGGCAGATGAAGCCACTCCTGATTGGTTGCGGCGGGTGTTAATTAAACCCTCTAACGCTATACCTGAGTATTACGCCGTAAGTTACATCACCCGCCGTGCGGCAGCGGATGGCAAACCCAGCAAAAAAGAAATCATATTGGAAAGTGATGACAGCATGTTCCGGTTAACCATTGAGCTGCTTGCTGATCATATTCACGTCAAAGCCGAGGCATTAGGTATGGCTATAGAGGAGTTTGTCGATCGCCAACTGGAAATCACCTGCAATGCGCTGAATGGCGTTTATAAAATCGTCATTCAACTGGATGCCACGATGGCAGAAGGCGAAATTGACGTAGAAGATAATGCGCACAGCCGCCTATTATTACTTAACACCGACACCCGGATTATTCTCAGAGTATTATGATTAAACAGTTGTTCATTCCCCTACATGTTTCTGAAAAAGCCACCGGCGAATTGTTAGAACTTTATGTGCAACCACACTTGACTGAAGCTAATGATGTTTTTTCAGGTCTCCTCGGTGCAGGCCTGGAGCCGGGCATCAAACGTGCTAAACAG
>JAYTJI010000185.1:0-4463 GCA_043731245.1 Methylococcaceae bacterium
GCATGGACACTGTCCTTATAAAACGCATGAGGATTTTCTTTGTAGATGGCAATCATCATTTGTTCTAAAGAAACACCCTCCTGTCTGCTCGCCTGTTCAGCTACCTTCCCAAGTGTTTCATTTTTACGTATAGGGCCATACTCACCGCCACCACTTGGCTGGCTTGTTCCATTTGCCCCCCCTTCATCACTTACGTGCCTTCTTTGTTTTGGTTGTCGTTGCGTGGCAACGCTCTGTTCGGAGTCATAACTCTCAGAGCGGGTTAATATGGGGATAGTCGCCTGTCTGTAGGCTGTCGGAGGATCCAATAGCACAGTAAACTCACGGTACAATCTACCCTTTGGCCAGCTAACTTCAACCAAAAAAACCAGAAAAGGTTCTTTTACAGCTTCTCTTGATCTGAGTTTAACCTTCACAGATCCATTGGCACCAACTACCGTTTCAAACTTTATTTTCGATAGTAAGGATGTCCACGGAACACCCGCTTCATCAAATTTATCAGGCGAGGCTAAATTGACTTTTATATCAGATGTCTTCTCGCCTGACGCTAAAATTAATGAAATATCAGCGTCCAGGTTCTGATTAAGTGCTGAGTGCAGTTTAATATCACCTATCCCTAAAGAGTAGCCACTGGACGGAGCTAGTAACGATACCATCGCTAAAGTTTTAGTTAAATTGCGCACACGGCTCATCTTCAAATTTTTCACCACAGTCTCATACTTCAACAGTCATAGATAGAAATAATCATAGCTTATATATAGTTTTTTACCAATACTTCAGCTATTTGTATGCTGTTTAATGCCGCTCCTTTTCGAACATTGTCACCGACTACCCATAAATCAATACCTTGGGGGTGTGATATGTCTTCCCTTATACGCCCGACAAACACATCATCATGCCCGGATGATTCAGTTACCGCTGTTGGGTAACCGCCATTTTCGCGCTTATCCATAACAGTGACGCCCGGCGCTTTTTCTAGCAAAGCCTTAACTGCATCGGCAGTAATTTTTGTGCGTGTTTCAATATGCACCGCTTCAGAGTGGCCGTAAAAAACGGGCACTCGTACAGCGGTTGCATTGACCATGACATCGGCATCACCCAGGATTTTTTGGGTTTCCCAAACCATCTTCATCTCTTCCTTTGTATAACCATTGTCCATAAACACATCAATTTGCGGCAATACATTAAAAGCAATTTGTTTGGGATAAACGCTGGGTGTGATGGGTTGCATATTAAGTAGATTAGCAGTTTGTTTGCCCAGCTCTTCTATAGCCTCTTTACCTGTCCCGGAAACAGCTTGATAGGTACACACATTAATTCTAGTTATACCTACAGCATCATAAATGGGTTTTAAGGCCACCAACATTTGAATAGTTGAACAATTCGGGTTTGCAATAATACCGCGACTTTTATAATCGGCAATTTTTTCTGGATTAACCTCAGGCACTACCAGAGGTATGTCATCGTCATAGCGAAACTGTGAGGTATTATCGATAACTATGCAACCGGCAGCGGCCGCTTTAGGTGCGTATATTTCTGAAACAGATGCGCCTGCAGAAAATAAACCGATTTGCACTTTAGAAAAATCGAAGCTTGCTAAATCTTCTATTTTTAATGAACCACCTTTAAAAGGGATTCGTTTGCCTGCTGATTTGCTGCTTGCCAAGGCATATACTTCACCCACTGGAAACTGGCGTTCTTCCAAAATCGACAGCATGGCTTCACCTACTGCACCCGTTGCACCAACAACTGCAACGTTATAAACTTTAGTCATTTATTTTACCTTTAATACTTAATTTTGTTGAAGTTATGGCTAGTGTCTTTTTTATTTGTTACAAGGGCAAGTAACTTTTCTCTACCTTACCTAGTATGAATAGATTTATTGTCTACTAAATGAACGACTTTCAAGGAAACTATTCAGCCCAGTATAGCAAAGACTTTGCTAGTAATGTCACCCACAGTACCCACACCACCAATTGAACTAAATTTAACCCCTTGTTTTGCTGCTGAATAATAGTCGACTAAAGGCTTGGTTTGTTCATGATACACTTGGAGCCTTTTGCGCACGGTTTCTTCTTTATCATCATCCCGCTGAATCAACGCTTCTCCAGTAACATCATCAGTATTATCAATTTTGGGTGGATTAAACTCAACATGATAAGTACGCACGGATTGAGGATGCACCCTTCTGCCCGCTATCCGTTTTATTATCTCGTCATCTGCCACATTAATTTCAATCACGTTATCAATCTTAATACCCATGTCATCAAGCCCTTCTGCCTGAGCAATTGTGCGAGGAAAGCCATCCAGCAAAAAACCGTTGGTGCAATCAGGCTGGATAATTCGTTCTTTAATCAAACCCAAAATAATATCATCGGAAACCAGACCGCCTGTGTCCATCACTTTTTTTGCCGCAATGCCCAGCGGTGTGCCATCACGAACGGCTGCACGTAGCATGTCACCTGTTGAAATTTGTGGAATAGCATATTTTTCAGTAATAAACTGAGCTTGAGTTCCTTTACCGGAACCGGGGCTGCCTAACAGGATAATGCGCATAATTGACTCCATTGCGTCGATATAACAAGTTATTTATATAAATAACAGATAGTTAAGTGATAATAAATTAAAAAAACATTAAGCTTTATAACTTATATATAAGCATGATGAAACATTTTATAACACAACATATTTATTCTCTTGTAAAAATACGATTATTTCCCTATTCTTATGTGGTTTATTACCATTTAGGAGAACAAATCATGCGTGTTGAAGATTTAATGAAGTCAAAAGTATTCACAGTCGAGCAACACGACTTGATTGACCGGGTGTTTTTTTTAATACATTACGAAAAAGTTCGCCACATACCCGTTGTTGAAAAAGGTAAAGTTATTGCTATCGTCTCTGACAGAGATTTGTACAAGGCTTTGGGGCCGAAAAACAACTCTAACGCAATTGAACCGGCAAGCGACAAAAACCCTGTAGAGCTGCATGTAGTTCCACAAAAAGTACAACACATCATGCGCCGTGGCGTTCTGACGACTCACCCTGACACTTATGTATCCGAAGCGGCGGCAATGATGGCTGACAATAAAGTTGGCGCATTGCCCGTGGTCGACAAGGATAACAAATTAGTTGGAATAATATCTGCTACTGACATACTTCGGGTTTTTTCAAAAATCGAAAAATCGAGCGAGCAAAGAGAACACCGAATAGCAGCGGGCATCAGCCATACATAAAAACCTTTATGTATCTGATGCGCCAAAAAAGTCCCGCAATGGGGCTTTTTTGTTTTAGCCAAAAAATGAATGCGTCTCTTCTCAGAATGAAATATTTTATTACAATGCAGCCCATTAAAAACTTAATTTCCTGGGCATTCATTTCAGCTTAAACTAAGACACTCAAGTGAAATAAACACTACTAAATATTTATTGGTAATGTAATCCGTCAAGACTTAATATAAATAGCAACCCATGCAGAATAAATTGGATATCCATGATGAGTAACCTGCTAAAACTTTTTCAAGATTCTTCTTCCTTACAAGGCAGTAATGCCAGTTTTGTTGAAAACTTATATGAACGGTTTCTGGAGGATCCTGAATCTGTTGAGCCTAGTTGGCAAAAAGAATTCAATACCATTCACCACGGAGCCGCTTATGAGACACCTCACAGCCCTGTTGTAGAACGCTTTGCACAACTTGCTGTAAAATCTCAAGGTAGACTGGCTCAATTACAGGGCTTTACCGAAGCCAGTGTAAAAAAACAAGCCGCTGTTTCCCGGCTTATTAATCATTACCGGGTTCGCGGGCATCAAATTGCCAGTAATAATCCGCTAGGGAAAACAACCCCACCGCCCCCCGATATGGATCCGGCTTATTACGGCCTTTCTGAACCGGATATGGACACCCTGTTTGATACCGGTGCGCTTTATGGTAGTGTCGATCGATTGCCTTTACGTGAGATCATTGCCAGTTTGAAGGAAATTTATTGTGGCAGTATCGGCTCTGAATTTATGCACATCGTCGATACGCATATCAGGCGATGGGTTATTAACCGTCTGGAAAACTCTAAAGCCCAATTAATACTGGAAACTGAAAAAAAACACTGGGTATTAAAACTACTGACAGCGGCTGAAGGGATAGAAAATCATTTGCACCATCGATTTGTTGGTCAGAAACGTTTCTCTCTTGAAGGTGGTGAGTCTCTGATTCCAATTCTTGATGAATTAATTCAGGGTTCCGGCGATAAAGGCGTTAAAGAAATTGTTATCGGCATGGCGCATCGGGGCCGCTTAAATGTACTGGTTAATATTTTAGGCAAAAGCCCTGCCAGTTTATTTGATGAATTTGCGGGCACTTATACACCATCGCCTGGCGTCAGTTCGGGTGACGTAAAATATCACATGGGTTTTTCCTCTGATATTGCGACGCCCGGTGGCCCTGTACATTTGACACTGTCATTTAACCC
>JAYTJI010000186.1:0-1094 GCA_043731245.1 Methylococcaceae bacterium
CAAGTGGGGTTTGCTGTAAATTACGCAAACCCTGCATTAAATCTCTATCCGGTGTAGCCAGCGTGATTGGCTTTGTTTAAAAACTGGGAAACTTCAGTTCTGAATTTTATGGCGTTTATTGAATGGGGTGCGGAAATCGGAAACTGTTTGGCTTTGTAGCTTTCAACCAATGTTACCCATATATCCACTTCGGGCGTATTACTACAGCCATCCATGAGTTTATCACAACTGCTAATGCCGCTTGATAATCGGTGTCATTCTTTATGGGAAAAATTTTCATATTGTGTTTGCCTCAATAGCGTCTTGTCTTCACCAAATCACTTTCAAACCATATTGGCTGTAGTTATCAAATTGACCATCTTTAGAAATTAAAATTAAATCGTTTGCCACGGCTTGTCAAATCAACATCCTATCGAAAGGGTCTTTATGCGCGAGCTTGGGTAATTGGTAGAAAAGTGCCGCCTCTTCCGGCGTTAACGATATTTTTGCAAAGCCCATGTCATCAGCAAATTTGAGCAATTCATCGGGCTTGCAGCCTAACGTCAACTTACCCAGCGCGTATTTTAAAGAGATTTCCCAGAAAGTAATGCTACTGACAAAGACCTTGTTATCGCTGTTTTCCAAAACGGCAACCGCCTGTTGCCCCAGTTTTTCCGGTTGCCATATCGACCATAAAAAGCTATGCGTATCGAGCAAATAGCTATTCATGAATGCAGAAACTCTTCGTCTGTCATTTTAAAGTCTTCCTCGATAGCAAATTCCACTTTACCCTTCAATAATCCTAAAGGCCGTTTTTTAATGGGCTGGTTTTTTAAAGACAAAACAAAATTTAATGTGGCTTCGACTTTATCTAAAGGCAGATTTTGTATTTCATTTAATACGGCTTGTTCTATTTCGGCTCTGTTCATTTTAATTCCTGCAACAACAGTTCAGGCGTTACTGTTCTGATGGGTGAATTCTGATAGTCCTTAACATTACGGCTAACAATATATAGAAACTGAAGTTTCCCAGTTTTTAAACAAAGCCAATCACGCTGGCTACACCGGATAGAGATTTAATGCAGGGTTTGCGTAATTTACAGCAAACCCCACTTG
>JAYTJI010000187.1:0-4469 GCA_043731245.1 Methylococcaceae bacterium
GATATTGATGACGTGGATGGAACAAATCCTCGCTATGTCTTGTTGCGCCGTTTATTTCGGCCAGCCATTCAGCGTTATATTCCAATGTCAAAAGACCTCGAAACATGGCTGATTAAGCAGATAAAAGTACCAACAAAAAAAATCACGCAGATATATAACGGGGTCGATTTAAGCCGTTTTAAAATAAGCGGCGAGAAGCCAGTCGATTTATTGCCCCCCAACTTCCGATCGCCAGACTTGATATTGATCGGGACAGTAGGCAGACTCGACCCGGTAAAAGACCAAATAACCCTAATGCAAGCTTTTATCCATCTGGTCAAAACTTATCCCGCTGTAGGAAGCAAAGTAAGGCTGGTGTTGGTTGGTGCCGGTTTATTGCTGCCCAAATTGCAAGAATTAAGCCTGGAAGCGGGCATTGATGATCTGGTTTGGTTTGCCGGTGAAAGAAATGATGTGGCTGAAATAATGCAAACACTCGATTTGTTTGTATTGCCATCGATCAACGAAGGCATATCCAATACTATTCTTGAAGCCATGGCAACAGCATTGCCGGTAATAGCGACCGATGTCGGTGGCAATCCAGAACTGGTTATCAACAAGCAAACCGGCCATTTGGTTCCAAAACAGAACCCGATAGCAATGGCAGAAGCATTTAAACACTATCTGGATAACCCCGATCTTTTGGCCTGCCATGGCAAAGCCGGTAGGGCACGATGTGAATCAACGTTCAGCTTGAATAGAATGGTTGCAGATTATATGAAAATCTATGATAGTTTACTGGAATAGAACGACTCAATTAAATTTACCAGAATTAATATAACCACAACTTATGCACAGACAACAGCACTTAATATGACTATAAAAAAAATACAACCTGATAAAGACAAACTCAACCAGATTGTTACCGATGCACGCCGCAATCAGGAGCTTCGCGAACAATCTTATCGCGGTCAGGCGCTTAAACTCTATCCTTGGATATGCGGAAGGTGTGCGCGTGAGTTTACGCATAAAACGCTGACTGAGTTGACGGTTCATCATAAGAACCACAACCACGATGACAATCCTTCCGATGGGAGTAACTGGGAATTATTATGTCTGTATTGCCACGATAATGAACATTCCCGCTACGAAGAAACCCGCTTTGGCAGCTCACAATCAAGTAAGACCACCACGCCAGTTGCCACTCATAATCCATTTGCGGATCTAAAAAATTTGCTGGGTAGTAAAAAATAAAGTGCAAAAAGTCGTCTTGCGCTTAATTATTTCAATGAATCGATGCCAATATTAGCCAAAGCATCTGCTCTGTCGTTACCGATATCGCCAGAATGACCTTTTACCCACTTCCATTCGATTTTGTGTGCTGCAATAGCCGCATCCAACCTCCGCCATAAATCCTCATTTTTAACAGGCGCTTTGGCTGCCGTTTTCCAGCCTCTTTTTTTCCAGTTGGGCATCCAGTCGGTAATGCCTTTCAATACATAGCTTGAGTCGCTATTAAGCTGAATTGAACAAGGTCTGGTCAACGATTCCAACGCATTTATGGCCGCCAGCAGTTCCATACGATTGTTGGTAGTATGCTTTTCTGCACCATAAAGTTCCTTGATGTTTCCTTTATAGTTGAGTATGACACCCCATCCACCAGGCCCAGGATTTCCCCGACAAGCCCCATCAGTATAAATAATTACAACTTCAGTCATGATTTTTTAACCGTGCGGATGGATTTAATGTATTAACCAGAATCAAACGAGGACGCCCATTTTTTACAGGCGTTAATGGGATTATATTGTAGCGGCGTTTTATCGCTTTAATGGCATAAGCCGTAGCAAAAAATGAGTGTCCGTACGCTATAAAGTTCCCTTGTTTAGAACTTACCGAATCTAAATTAAACTCTGATGATACAGTGACTTCAAAATTCAATAACTTTAGCCAGTCCAGAACCCTTGATCGAGAAATAAAATGACCACCCCATGAATCAGCCATTTTTTTATCCCACAAAAACTGATACCTGACCCATAAGCTCCAAGGGTTAAAATTTAAAATTATGAGCAAGCCTTCGGGTTTTAAAACACGCTCTATTTCTCTCATCGTCTGAAATCGATGGGTATCAAACTCTAATAAATGCGGCACTATAATCATATCTACACTATCGGTTTGTAGCGGCAGACTATAGGCTTTAGCCTGAATTTTTCGCGCCTCGTCACAGCCCAGACCCTTCGCATCAAGTACTGTGTAATTTTTGTATAACGAACAATCAATAAATTCATTCTCCCAACCTAAACCGCCGATTTGTAGAATAATTTGCTGGCAACTAACTGTGATAGACCGTTGTATATAGCCTGCTTCAAGCTCTTTTAACAGCTTACCTCTTGGCGTTTGATACCAGGCAAACAAGAAATTTCGTTTCATTAATTACACTCAATGCGACATCATGAATTCTCATTATGCCATCAATCACTTAAAATGGCAGGCTGATTATTTGGCTGGATCAGTTTATGGACACCTCCCCTGGAGGTGTACCTTGACCATTCGCGATATGGACAAACAGTCAAGAGTATGAAACTGATATTCTCAATTCCGTCTTGATTAAATCAATTCTTTTGCGCACACTTACCTAAAACACGCTAACCAATTACCTTGAGCCTTATAAAAATGACTTTACCCATTCAAGATTACGCATTACTTACTGATGAAGAATGCGATGCCCGCATCACCGCCGCTAAAGCCAAACTGGGCAGTCGTTGCGTGATACTTGGACACCATTACCAACGCGATGAAGTGTTTAAACATGCCGATTTCTCTGGTGATTCTCTAAAACTATCCAGAGATGCGGCACAATCGGCGGCCGAATATATCGTCTTTTGCGGCGTGCATTTTATGGCAGAAGTCGCTGATATACTGTCCCGCCCAGAGCAAATAGCTATTTTGCCCGATTTAGCGGCGGGTTGTTCAATGGCGGATATGGCAAATCTCGTAAAAGTTCAGAAATGCTGGCAGGAATTGGCACAAATTATTGACGTAGAAAATGCAGTGACTCCGGTCACCTACATCAATTCGGCTGCCGATCTGAAAGCTTTTTGTGGCAAGCACGACGGTATCGTCTGTACGTCGTCCAATGCCCGGAAAATACTGGAGTGGAGTTTTGCTAAACGGCCTAAGGTACTGTTTTTCCCGGATCAGCATTTAGGGCGTAATACCGGTTACCTTATGGGCATTCCGCTGGAAGAAATGGTCACTTGGGATTTTAACAAACCCATGGGCGGCTTGACGGAAGAACAAATCCGCAATGCCAAAATTATCCTCTGGAACGGCTATTGTTCCGTGCATCAAGTCTTTAAGCCGGAACAAATTGATAGCTTCCTGGAACGTTTCCCGGAAACCAAAGTGATTGCTCACCCCGAAGCCTGCTTTGAAGTCTGCCAGAAAGCCGATTATGTCGGTTCTACTGAGTACATTCTAAAAACCGTTCGTGCAGCAGAGCCTAACACCCGCTGGCTGGTTGCGACCGAATTAAACTTAGTCAATCGCTTGCACGAAGACTGCAAAGCGCAGGGTAAAAATGTCCATTTTATGTCGCCGACGCTGTGCATGTGTTCGACTATGTTTAGAACCGATCCGCAACATCTAGCCTGGGTAATGGAAAATCTGGCAGCGGGACATGTCATTAATCAGATTTCTGTGCCTGTTGAGGAAGCCAGATTGGCCAAACGGGCGCTAGACAATATGTTGGCGATTAAGTTGGATCGGTAAGTTGGCATTAAGAAGTAAGAATCCCAACGTTTAATATACTATTAAGCCAGTATTCTTTTGCCATTTCAGTCAATTCTCCCATTGGTCATTCATTAGCGCAAACAATGATTGGCCAACCTAGCTCCACTTCCGTTCAACACATCCTAAGCCCTTAATCCTATAAAAAGGGAAGCGTCCTCTTTCCCGTTTTTTTTATTACTTTTATAGCATTGAATGTAAGAATTGAAATAAGAATGTCATGACCTCGTAACATTAAGCAAATAGACTCTGTTTCGGATACCTATGTTGCCTGGTGATAAACATCCAATGCCAAAATTAATAACCCTTAACTACTTTAGGATTTAACAATGAAACTGAAAGCTCTTACTCTGGCCGTTTCCTCTATTTTAGCCGCATCGGCTGCAAATGCACTCGATTTCGGTCAAAAGACTGAACAACTTGCAAAAGCACAATCATTGAGCCTGTTCGCCCGCCGGTAAGACTTGTCTTCAGAGATTGCCAAGAATAAGGCGAAGAACACTCAATTAAACCTTCATTTTGGGGCGAATATTCGACAATCCACCATCTACGGCAAATACTTGACCCGTTATCCAGTCATTAGCCGGGTCAAGCAAAAACACGATCATTCGCGCTACATCTTCAGGTTTGCCTAGCCGCCCTAAAGCATGCATAGCCTCAGAGAACTTTCTGGAGGTCTCATTATTAGTAAGGGATGACGTAAG
>JAYTJI010000188.1:0-6914 GCA_043731245.1 Methylococcaceae bacterium
CTTGCAAGCTGCCTATGAAACCCGAATAGTTGGGAAAAACTTTCAGGGTAACAAAATTGTCGATATTGCAGTGGCTTTAGCGCCAGAGCTACGGCAACAACCTGAATCGATTGCCCAACTGCCGATTAGAACCCAGGATGGAACGTTAATCAGGCTCGAACAGGTTGCGGAAATCAGGCACACGGCAAGCCGCTATAACATACTGCATCAGGGTTCACAACGACGGCAAGCCGTCACTTGTAATGTGGTCGGTAGAGGTCTGGATGCCTTCATGCAGGAACTTAAAGCCCGCGTACTCAAAGAAATTCCTGTTTCTGCGGACAGTTATCCCGAATTTACCGGCGCTGCCGTTGAACAGGCTCAGGCTCGCAACGAATTGGTTCTGCATTCATTGCTGGCTGGAACGGGCGTATTGATTTTTATATATATCGCCATTGGCAGTCTACGTAATGCTGTCCTGGCGCTTGCTAACTTGCCTTTTGCCTTAATCGGCGGCGTTGCTGCTGTGGTATTAACCGGAGCTACCTTATCGGTCGGTTCCGTAGTAGGTTTTGTGACTTTATTCGGCATTACCGTGCGTAACAGCATAATGCTGTTGTCGCACTATCGTTATTTGGTCGAAGTCGAAGGCAAAAGCTGGGCTATGGAAACGGCCATACAAGGCGCTCAGGAACGCTTGCCGTCCATTTTAATGACAGCACTGGTTACCGCGTTAGCTATGTTTCCTATTGCGTTTAATAGCGATAATCCCGGGCGTGAAATTATGGGCCCTATGGCGACGATTATTATCGGTGGGCTGGCTTCTTCTACATTGTTGAATTTATTACTGTTACCGGGGATGTTGTTGCGGTTTGGGCGGTTTGATAACGGCAAACACTAAAAGCGCTCTTTGTACATCGTATTTCCAGTATGTTAGTATCTTTCGGCGAAATATCCCCCTTTTTTTATTTTATGGAGTTACTCATGAAACAGACGTTAAAAACGTTGTTGATACTATTTACACTGTTCTTTTTTACACCTTATGTAGCTACAGCATCATCTTATCCTGCCAGAATGGGTTCAAAGCTGGGCAATGGTATTGCTAATGTGGTTACCGGTATTGTGGAAATACCTAAGGCTATTATAGTAACGAACCGCGCCCATGGCCCTGCCTATGCTGCGACAGCAGGGTTTGTGACCGGTCTGTTCCACATGATGGGTCGGACATTATTGGGTGCAGGGGATGTGGCGTCATTTATGATTCCAACCAAACCCATCATACAACCTGATTTTGTATGGGAAAGATTCAACAAAGAAACCACTTACAGAAAAACCTGGGAATTACTACCGTAGTTAGTTTTTCGATTAATGATGGGACAACATTCCCGAATGGGGCGGCGTTTCTGGATGAGGCGGCGTTCCTTCATAGGGTGATGCCCTGTGAGGTGGGATCGCTCCCGGATAGGGTGGCATTCCTTGATAGGTGGGTGTTCCTTGGTGTGGAAATGCTCCCGGATAAGCCTGTGTCCCTTGATAGGGTAATGTTCTTTGATAGGGCAACACTCCTGGGTAGTACAAGGTCCCCGATCTGATTTTATTGGCATTTTCCAAGGCTTGCGCTTGCCGGTATTGTGCGTCCGCTAGATCACGTTGAGCCTTGGCACTATCCTGTGTGGCCTTAATTTCCGCCTGACGTAGCGCTTCTTCTTGTTCAGCCTTTAACGCTTCTTTTTCAGCAGCTTGTTTCAACGCATTACTAGCTTCCCACTCTTTTAGGCGGGTGACGGCGGCGGCCTCTGCTTCGGCGCTACGCGGCTTGATTTCGATTTTTTTAGCATTAACAGCGCCAACACAAGGCTTAGTCTGATAAACAGTTTTAAATTCACTGATTTTACATTTGAAAATTTCAGCCTGAACGGGGAGGGCAAGGGTCAGCAATACAGGCAATAATGCTTTCATGGGATGCACACAAAGTTAAAATTACGCAGTTTATTCAGAATAAAACGGCGGATAACATTGCGCTATCCGCTTATTAAAGCAAGCCGATTATTTAATCTCTGCCACCGAATACGCCCAGCAATTGCAACAAGCTCAAGAACATGTTGTAGATGGAAACATACAATGAAATCGTCGCCAGTATGTAGTTGGTTTCGCCGCCATTGACTATTTGACTGGTTTGAAACAGGATCATGCCGGACATCAGCAAAATAAACATCGCGGATACGGCCAGCGAAAGCGCGGGGATAGCGAAAACGATTGCGCCGATACCCGCCAAAAATGCCACCAACACGCCAACCATCAGGAAGCCGCCCATGTAGCTAAAGTCTTTGCGGGTGGTTAAGGCATAGCCGGAAAGCCCCATAAAGATGACGCCAGTACCGCCTAATGCCATCATGATAAGTTCATGACCATTGCTGAAAGCTTTAACATACATCGATAAAATAGGCCCCAATGTTAAGCCCATAAAACCGGTTAACGCGAAAACAAACACCAGACCTAATGCGCTGTTGCTGAATTTTGTGGTTAAAAACAGTAAACCGTAAAAACCCACCAGGGTGACGAGCATACCAAAAGGCGGTAGATTGAGATACATTGCTGCACCGGCCGTCATGGCACTGAACATTAATGTTATTGATAACAGCATATAAGTATTTTTCAATACTTTATTGGTTGCCAGAATGCTCGCTTCTGGGCGTGAAATAGCAGTATTTAATCTCATTGCAGTTAGATCCTTAATAAGTAATTAATAAAACGGGCTTTGTGTAAGTTGGGGTAAGCTATAAGGCTTAAGTTTAAACTGTCCCTCAATCAGTTGAAGTCCAACAAAACAAACAGACAATCTGATTTTACAAGAGTTTCATTGTTTTTGTAAGAAAACTTAAGTAAGGCTTCTAGTCTGCATGCTTAAAGCTATAAGGCGGATTATTTGCAGGGTGGATTTGCCGACAGGCAATCCACCGCAACTGCGACAAACTGTCATCGGCGTTGTGCGTTGATTGGCGGTTTGCTGGGCGAAACCGCCCTACGGCTCTAAGGATGATCATACCCACAAGCTGTATGGGGTAACTTGTTTTCGTCTTGAGTGATATTTGTCGGCTTGACTATTAAAGCCGTGCAGCTAATCATAAAGTTATTGATTATGTCCCAGGTTCCGCCGATATTTTCCATTAAGATGCCGTGACGGTTTGAGTCAATGATTTTGATTTGTCTGTTTCCGGTTTCCAGCATGTCCATAATTTCTTCTGCACTTTTTACAGAAACCACAGGATCTTGATCGCCATGCAGGATGAGGGAAGGAACCCTGCAAAGCGGTAAGAAGTCGTCCATATCATGAATCAGCCGTCTTAATTCATACAAGCTTTTGACGGGCACATGCCGGTAGTTGATGGCTGGATGTTCCGAGCGGTTATCAATAAAAGGTTTAACGCCCTCGTATGATGAAACCCAGTCGACTACTTTGTTGACGCCATACAACAAAGAAACCAGCATGAAAGCGGGATTGATGAATTTTATCGGGACGGCAACGGCACACACGCCAATTATTTCCGGGTATTGTTCAGAGGCCAGTTTAAGCGCTAATGCGCCGCCGGTAGAAAATCCGCTAACGAAGATATGTTTACAATGTGCTTTGAGGATCTTGAAGCCTCGTAATACAGAACCGTACCAATCTTCCCAGGTTTGGTCACGCAAGGCATAAGGTGACGAACCGTGGCCTTTGAGGCGAACCCCCATAACGGTATAGCCTTGTTGAACGAGATGCTCGCCATAGCTCCTTAATTCTGCGGGACTGGCAAGCAGGCCGTGAATAAGTAATACGCCGATGCCATTATCATTTTTGGGTCTGAGAAAAAAGGGGGCGGGGTCGGCTGCGGCAGTTTCATGCTCATTGATGTCGTCGTAACGGCGATCGCTATAGGCATGCCGTTCCCAGCTTAAATCACGGGATTCATCATCAAAATGCCAGGCGGCCAGTTGTTGCGGATCAATGTGTCCACATTCATCCAAGGCTTGAATCATGACCTTACGGACGGCTGATATAGGCTTGGCTTCATTGTCATAAACAGCAATACTATTTTCCAGCCTGATCTCATCAAAGCCTTGCGCCTCAAGAAGTTTGGGTAAAAATTGATAACAACCGGCCTTTTCAATAATAAGGTCAGCGCTTTTTGCTGCACAGATAAACTGTTCAAAGCGTTTACTGGTGCCGGAGCTTAAGTCACAGTATTCAATTGGGTTGAGCAGGCTTCTGTGTAGATTGATTTTGCTGTTATGTTGTAAATGCTTGACGGCGATATACAGGCTGGTGAAGAAACATGGGTGCTCAATTTGGGGTTGGCCTTTTTCCATGCAGTGCATGATAAGCGTTGATGCAAGATGGCTTAAATTGATGGTGACATTTGCATAAATCGCTTGCATGTATAAGTCACGCGTGGCATTGGCTTTTCTTTTTAAGTATGCCCGCAAATATTTTTGTGACCAATTTGCAGGCGCAGTATGCAGGGAAAAAACGTCATCAAGGGTTTTAAATGTAGCAGTTACTTTGTCCAGTAGATACCGATTCCACCAGCTTAAGCCATTATGAGGTTCAATGGGTATGCCCATACGAATGTCCATATCGGTATTCTTGAGTATGATATTACCTTCGATTAGCAATTCTTCAGTTTGGCGTAAACTTAAATCATCAGCAAATAACTCAACGCCGGTTAACAATAGATTTTCAGAAGATCGAATCGGATAAAAAGTAATATTTGAGGGGATAATCAGGGTTGGCTTGAGTGCTGAAGTGAGTAATTGATCGAGGCTATCGAGTTGTAGCTCTTCTTTCCAGCGCAACAGTTGGGGCTCATTTTTATCAGCGTAGGCCTTGCGTATGGCGTCTTTAAAAATCTCTATGCCTTGAGCCAGAACCGCAGCGCCCGTGTGTTGTTTACGTCGTTGTCCAGTGATTCGTGAGTAAACACTGTAACGGCCTTGCTTGTCCATAACGCGATGGTCTTTAACCATGCCGCCTTCAGGGAAAATAATCACTTTGCGGCCACGCAAAACTTGTGCTGCAAGCAATGGGAACAAGCGGTCATGATCATGAGGAAAAACCCCGACGTCCTTCAAATACCTGGAGAGCACGGTATCTTCTGCAAAGAATTCTCCAGCAGCGATAGCGCAGCTGTAATCGCCGGTTTGTTCAAAAATTAAAAATTGCGGGATGAATGTTTCAAATCGGGAAAAATGGTTGAATAAAAATATATCACCTTGTTGTACCTGAGTATCAGCATGAAGCTTCATTTTGACACTGAGTAATTTTTTAACGGTGCTAAATACCTTAACTGACCGGTTATAGAGTGTGGTGTCTATATCGTACCAGTTATCAGGATAAGGTATTTTAGGCATGACCAGATGCTGGTTTACTTGGGTGCAGTTAATTCCAGAAAGTGGTCTGGTTTTTTAGCAGCAGGGGGCGATTTCGACGCGTCGGGTTGATTATTGCTGCCAGCATTATCACCCGTGGAGGTTGAATTTTTAGTACCCGTTGCTTTGCTGACCTTACCGTTGCTGCCATCAACGTTCTCGTCAAGCAGGTCGGGATCATTCTCATCCGGGGGATTACCGTCGTGGAGAAGATAGTTACGATTCTGCTGGTAAGAGTTTTTGATAAAGTCATAGCGATCGACAGCGCCTTCGTCGACGATTTTTTCAGTCGTCATTAAATCTGCCCGTGTATCAGTGACATCAAGCACTCTGGAGCCTGCTGTAGCAGCATTGACAGCAGCGCCTCCGAATACGGAAACATAAGTCAGCGGATTGAGCAGTGCGTCGCCCACCAGCCCAAACGCATCTCTGGGTGAGCTGGGCCCAAAAAATGGCAAGACCAGATAAGAGCCTGACGGAACCCCCCAAACCCCCAAGGTCTGGCCGAAGTCTTCTTTATGCTTGGGTAAATTAATCATTTTTGCCACATCAAAAAGACCGGCAACCCCGACTGTGGTGTTAATCAGGAAACGACTTGCATCCATACCGCCTTGGGTGACTTTAAACTGCAATAAATCGTTGAGAGTTACCCCCACATCGTTAATGTTACTAAAAAAGTTGCTTACCCCTTTATTAACAAAATCCGGAGTTATCCAGTGGTAACCTTTTGCCACCGGCTTTAAAATAGCTCTATCAATAGTATCGTTGAATGATTGAGTGCCTCGGTTCCAGCCTACCCAAGGGTCATGCTGCTCAGGAGTCGTTGTCCCAGTTGATGCACAGCCGGCTAGCGCAACTGAGATTGCCAAGCTACTCAATGATAGGTTTTTATGGAGGTTAGGGCGTTGCATGATGCTCATGATTGATCTTTTCCTGCTTCTGTTAGCGATTTTATTATGTAAATTATATTTAATTGTACCGGATACTTCTTGTTTTTACCCATATAGACATTGTCTACCTGACAAACTGGTTATACTGGTCGTTTGAGTTGATTTTACCACCAAACTAACGCGAGTATTTAATTCTCAACGACTGATTATATCAATTGCTTTTATTTATTGTTAT
This sequence comes from Methylococcaceae bacterium, assembly GCA_043731245.1. Classification (GTDB taxonomy): domain Bacteria; phylum Pseudomonadota; class Gammaproteobacteria; order Methylococcales; family Methylomonadaceae; genus Methylobacter_C. The sequence continues at coordinate 6,511 of JAYTJI010000188.1, forward strand.
AGGCAGAAAACAAGCTACCAACACGTAGACAGGTAAAAGCTAATTTTTTGCTGTGTTTATTCTGCGTTGATTTGTCTTTTCAAAGAGTCATCGGTCAGTGGAATGGAGTTTTAAAATACTCCTTTCGTGGGCTCCACTAAGAATGGCTTAATTGTAGCTAAATGTTCGAAAAACACAGTTTATTTAAGTATGACGTTAAGTTTAGCACTTATTGATTTTACTGCTAACCCGATTGCTCAATTTAACAATCAAGCACATACGATCTTTTCCACAATTTCTGTGGATAACCTTGTGTATAATAATTGGATAATAACGCTTAGAACTGATATTGCCTACTCCTTTGTTAAGTTGTAGTATTTTTATACATAATATTATTGTTAATAGTTATCAGTAGGTTACTGATA
>JAYTJI010000189.1:0-7370 GCA_043731245.1 Methylococcaceae bacterium
CTGCCACTTTAGAAGAATAACGATGGGTTTCCTGTTGCTGCAATACATTGCCGATAATCAGTAATATTGCCGTAACTAGCGAAAAACCGATTAATAACAAGGCAATAATGAGCATGAGGTGATCGTGTGAGCGTAATTGTCACCATTAAGGAGTGAACTTACAAACACCCCTTCATCGCCACCCCAATATCCGTAGGCGACACACACACTTCAATCCCCGCCGCTTTTAGCGAGGCAATTTTTCCTGCCGCCGTGCCTTTGCCGCCCGTCACAATAGCGCCCGCATGACCCATACGCTTGCCAGCCGGTGCGGTTTGGCCTGCAATATAGGCGACGACGGGTTTAGTAACATAGGCTTTAATATAGTCTGCGGCATCTTCTTCCTCGCTGCCGCCAATTTCACCGACCATAACGATACCCTTGGTTTGGTCATCTGCCTGAAAACGGCTGAGCACATCGACAAAGTTCATGCCATGAATCGGATCACCGCCTATACCGACACAGGTGCTTTGTCCCAGACCTTGTGCCGTAGTTTGATGCACGGATTCATAAGTTAATGTGCCGGAGCGTGACACGATACCGATAGATCCGGGCAAGTGAATTTTACCCGGCATAATGCCGATTTTGCATTCGCCGGGAGTAATGATCCCTGGACAGTTTGGGCCTATTAATAATGCGCCTGTGCCTGCCATTGCCGCTTTAACGCGCAGCATTTGTAATATTGGAATGCCTTCAGTGATGCAAACAATGAGTTTAATCCCGGCATCGACCGCTTCCAGAATAGCGTCAGCGGCGTAAAATGGCGGCACATAAATTACGCTGGCGGTTGCTCCGGTGGTATAGACGGCATCCTGTACAGTATTAAAAACGGGTAAACCCAGATGCGTTTCGCCGCCGCGTTCCGGTGTTACGCCACCGACCAGTTGCGTGCCGTAATCCAAGGCTTGCTCAGAGTGAAATGTGCCTTGTTTGCCGGTGAAGCCCTGGCAAATAACTTTGGTATCTTTATTTATTAAAATGCTCATGCCGCCTCCGCCAATTTAACAACTTGTTCTGCTGCGTGTGCTAAATCATCCGCTGCGTAAATCTTAAGACCCGTATTACTTAATAATGCCCGGCCTTGCTCAACATTCGTGCCTTCTAATCGGACGACCACAGGAATAGTGACGTGAATTTGTTCTATCGCTGCCAAGATACCTGATGCGATCACATCACATTTAACAATGCCTCCGAAAATGTTGACCAATACCGCTTTAACGCTTGTGTCAGACAATATCAGTTTAAAGGCTTCACAGACTTTTTCGACATTGGTGCCGCCGCCGACATCGAGAAAATTGGCCGGTAAGCCACCCTTGAGTTTGACCAGATCCATAGTTGCCATGGCCAGACCCGCACCATTAACCATACAGCCTATATTGCCATCCAGGGTGATGTAATTCAGCCCGAATTGTTGCGCTTCGTTTTCCTTGTCATCTTCTTGTGCGGGATCCTTCATCGCTAAAATATCGGGATGAATCGCAACCGCATTATCATCAAAGTTGATTTTAGCGTCTAAAGCCAATAAATCGCCGTCGTGCGTTTCTATTAAAGGATTAATTTCAATTTGACTGGCATCTTTTGCCAAAAACAAATCGTACATACCCTGCATTATTTTTTCCAGAGCTTTGACTTGTTGCCCTTTAAGGCCCAAGGTGTATGCCACTTTTCGGCATTGATAGGCTTGTAAACCCGCTGCCGGATGCACTTGTACAGAAATGATTTGTTCAGGCGCTTCATGGGCAACCGTTTCAATATCCATGCCACCTGCCGCTGAGGCGATAAAAATAACACTTTCACTGGCTCTATCGACCAGCACACTCAGATATAACTCACGCTTAATCGGATATATTTTCTCTATCAACAGTGAGTTGATGGGCAAGCCCGCGCTATCGGTTTGAATAGTAACCAGCCGCCTGCCTAACATGTCCCGGCTAAACTCAACCACTTCAGCCAGCGTTTTTGCCAGCTTTACGCCGCCGACTTTACCCCTGCCGCCCGCATGTACCTGGGCCTTAACCACCCAACCGTCACCGCCTAACTCCTTGGCAACCTGCCCGGCGCTATCCGGCGTTGTCGCCTGCCTACCATCGGGTACAGGTATTCCAAATATTTGAAACAACTGTTTGGCCTGATACTCATGTATATTCATTCATTGCTCCTGATTAACCGGTTAGTCCGGTGAGTTCTTTTTAAAGTTATTGCATCAATGCTAAGATTGTTTCAATCCACTCGCGGCAACCAAGCCGGGATGTTTAATATTCTAACCAAGTCCCTGAAAAACGCTATCCTTAAAACCAATATGTCCGCAAATACCCCTGAGATCATCTTTCCCTGTCCTCTATCCAAGAGCTATGGCATTCCTGCCCGACAAGCCTGGTTACTGTTAAGTGTTTTTTTAGTCTATCGCCTGGCGCTGGCAAGCTTATTCATTTTTTTACTTTATAATCGATCGGGAACTTCTTTTCTCAGTATTGCTGATCACCGTTTATACGCTTACAGCAGCCAAATTTACTTGATTCTCTCAGTGATATCCGCTGTCTGTATATTCTGGCGTCTTACAAGTTATGCCCTGCAAGCGCAACTGCTTATTATTTCAGATATACTGATTCTTACTTTGTTAATGCATGCGTGTAGCGGTGTCAACACTAGCATGAGCGCCCTGCTTGGGGTATCAATCGCAGCGGGCGGATTATTAATCGGTGGCCGCTGTGCTATTTTTTTTGCGGCTGTAGCCAGTTTGGCGGTGTTGGCAGAGCAGCTTTTTAGTGACTTAAACAGTAGTTTTCAAGCAGCTTCTTACACTTATATAGGGATACTTGGGGCTTCATTTTTCGCCATAGCCTTGCTTTCGCATATCCTAGCAAAACGTAGTGAAGAGACCCTTCATCTTGCCGAACAACAAAAAAACACCATCATAAAACTGGAAGAGCTCAATCAGTACATAATCCAACATCTACAGTCCGGCATCATTATTACTACTAAAAACCAGCAAGTTCAGATGGCAAATGAAGCGTCATTACGCTTGTTAAATTTATCAGCAGTACCCATCAAACTGAGTGACATTTCAGAACATTTAGCGCAATCATTCGAGCGTTGGCTGGCTAATCCTGAACAGGATCATGTGTTGTTACCGCTCTCAAGCCAGTCGGAAATTCATAGTCGATTTATGCTATTACCGACAGTTCATGAGTTCTTTTATATGGTCATTATTGAAGATATAACTTTTTATAATCAACGCTTACAGCAAAGCAAACTGGCTTCTTTAGGCAGGCTTACAGCCAGTATTGCCCATGAAATACGTAATCCATTAAGCGCAATAAGCCATGCCGGTCAATTGCTCTCAGAAAACCCACTGTTATCCATTCAGGATCTACGCCTAACAAACATAATACAGAGCAATTCCAAGCGTGTTAACCGCATCATTGAAGATATTTTACAGCTTTCCAGACGCTCGGACTCAAGACGGGAAAAGATTTACCTGAGGCCATGGCTAACTCAATATATGAGCGATTTTATGCTTGAACAAAACCTTACTGTTGAAACATTCAACTTAATACACAGCGATGAATCCTTATGTGCTTTTATAGATACGGGTCATCTTAAGCAAATTATGGACAATTTGTGCCAAAATGCGTTGAGATACGGTAAACCTGAGCTTGGATCAATTATTTTGCAATCCGTGAACTTACGCCAAACACCTTGCATAGAAGTTATTGATAACGGTTCCGGCATTGCCAATGAACATATTAACCAGCTTTTTGAACCTTTTTTTACTACCTCATCCAGCGGCACAGGGTTAGGGCTTTACATATCAAAAGAATTGGCCGAACTTAATCAGGCAAAATTAAGCTATTATTTAACTGATGAAAACCGAAGTTGTTTTCGACTCTGTTTAATGGATGCTAACCATACCCAAATTGAAATATGAAAAAACCACTGGTATTAATCGTAGATGATGAGCCCGATATTCGTGAACTGTTAGAGATAACACTTAACAGAATGGATATTCAAACGTGCTGCGCTGAAAATATTGACGTCGCCAAGGTATTATTAGAACAAAATGTATTTGATCTTTGCCTTACCGACATGAATTTGCCTGATGGTAACGGCTTGGATTTGCTTGACACTATTCAAGCGATGCCCAATCCGATACCCGTTGCTGTTATTACTGCTCACGGCAACATGGACACGGCAATTTTGGCGATGAAAAAAGGTGCTTTTGATTTTGTCTCCAAACCGGTTGATTTATCGGCTCTCAGGAACCTGGTCACCAGTGCGCTAAAGCTTTCTGCCCCGAAACCTAAGCAAGAAAGGCGAACCCGTCACACGCTCTTGGGTGATTCAGCAGTTATGCGGGAAATCCGGTCAAGAATAGCTAAAGTTGCCCGCAGCCAGGCACCTGTTTACATCAGCGGTGAATCTGGCGCGGGTAAGGAACTGGTTGCACGGCTTATCCACCAGCAAAGCTCCCGTAACGATAGCCCTTTTGTGGCCATTAACTGTGGTGCCATTCCCCATGAATTGATGGAAAGTGAGTTTTTCGGTCATAAAAAAGGCAGCTTTACTGGGGCAGCCACTGATAAAAAAGGTTTATTTCAAGCTGCGGAGGGGGGTACTTTATTTCTTGATGAAGTTGCGGATTTACCACTATCCCTGCAAGTTAAATTACTGCGTGCCATACAAGAAAAAAAAATTCGCCCGGTTGGCGAGCAGCTTGAGCTTTCAGTGGATATCCGTTTGCTCAGTGCCACCCATCGAAATCTAGCTGACATGGTTCAAGCCGGCCTTTTCAGGCAGGATTTATATTACCGTATTAATGTTATCGACCTCCATATTCCACCATTGCGTGAGAGGCGATCGGATATACCGGCCTTGATAGAATTTATGCTAAACAAGCTAAATGGTGACGAGGTTGATCAGCCGACATTATCAACAGCGGCTTTGGCTACGCTGCAACAGTATAATTTTCCTGGAAATGTACGTGAGCTTGAGAATATTTTGGAACGGGCGCTTGCCCTATATGATGGCACAAACATAGAGGTAGATGATTTAAACCTGCCAGTGAGCCTGCCGAACAGCTCAAACTCTTCTGAATACGACCCGTCTACCGGGCCATTAGAAGATTATCTGGAAGTCATTGAAAGAAAAGCGATTACCTTGGCGCTGGAAGATAACAAATGGAATAAAACAGCCGCCGCCAAACAGTTAGGGCTGTCCTTCAGATCATTTCGTTATCGTCTGAAAAAGCTCGATTTGGATGATTAACTGTCGGGGCAATCCCTAGAGGAGGCTGTCCGGCGCTCAAACTTAGCGATGTGTGTCTTGCGCAGTAAAAGTTCCTCGCTAAGATGTGACCGCTGAGATTTATGTACTTTTATCTTTTAGCTTTTTTATTTCTTTCGCCTTGTGCCGGTTTAGCGCCGCGCGTTGTCGGTTTTTTAGTGTGCCGAAAATCTTTTTTACCGGTATCTTTATTGGGTGCTTTCTTTTTAGGCGCATCTGCTACCTTTAGCGACACCGGTTCATAGCCGGTATCGGCAACGCGGGGTATCTGTCTCTTCAATAATTTTTCAATTTCTATCAGCATCCAGGCTTCTTCGGGACAAACCAGTGACAAGGCTTCACCGCTTGAGCCTGCACGTCCGGTACGGCCAATGCGGTGGATATAGTCTTCAGGAACTTGCGGTAAATCAAAATTTACCACATGCGGTAGCTCATCAATATCAAGCCCACGCGCCGCAATATCGGTAGCCACTAACACCGCGACTTTACCGGTTTTAAAATACTCCAGGGCTTTGTTGCGTGCGCCCTGGGTTTTATCACCATGCAACGCTACAGTGCGAATGCCATCTTCAATGAGTTGTTTTTCAAGGCGGTCTGCACCGTGTTTGGTTCGTACAAAAACCAATACTTGCTTCCAATTATTACTGCCAATCAAATAAGACAGTAATTCGCGTTTATACTCACGGTTAATACCATAAACGCGCTCAGAAACGTTATCAGCTGTGGCATTTTGTTTAGCGACCTCAACCTCGATCGGATTATTCAACACAGTAGCGGCAAGGGCTTTTATTGCATTCGGGACGGTTGCCGAAAATAACAGGCTTTGCCGTTGCTTAGGTAATAACGACATAATTTGCCGGACATCCGGCATAAAACCCATATCGAGCATTCGATCCGCTTCATCCAAAACCAGTATTTCTACATTGGCCAAGTTAATATTGCGTTGCTGTATGTGGTCAATCAAACGCCCTGGCGTTGCCACCACAATGTCGCAACCTCTGCGTAACTGGCGTGTTTGTACGCCAATGCTCGCACCACCAACCACTGCTTCCACATGCAAAGGTAAGTGTTTTCCGTAATTTATGACACTTTCAAACACCTGTGCCGCTAATTCGCGTGTAGGCACTAAAATAAGCGCACGAACGCGTCGTGGTTTTTGATGCGGATCACTGTTTTCAGCTAAACGTTGTAATAACGGCAAAGTAAAGCTGGCCGTTTTTCCAGTACCCGTTTGTGCGCCCGCCAAAACATCCCGTCCATCAAGAATCAATGGAATGGCCTTTTGTTGCACAGGCGTGGGTATCGTGTAGCCTTGTTCGGTTACTGCTTTAAGAAGTTCGTCGGTTAAGCCGAGTTGTTCAAAAGTCATTAAAAACCTCTGGTAAGATAGAGTGTTAATTATCAAAGGATAATGATAATTTTAAAGTGGGATGCAATGAATCGGTTAACTAAGGTAAATCTGACATTTCTATTTAAAGGGGTGCCAGAAACAAAATAACCAATAAAACAGTGGGGTGCAGGTTTGTATTTAATCGCCCAGGATGAACGAATGAGCAAGTGCGTTACTTATGCTTGCACACAATTTAGCAACGTCAATCCCCGGAATACGAACTGAGGTCTCAAAACGCAGGAAACTTCTCTAATAGCTCTAAGCAGAGCGATTGGAGAAGCCTCCTGCTTCCTGTGCTTTGCATTACGACGGTAGTTGTTTTTATCCTCAAAGATGTGTGCCTTATTAAACTGGTGTGCGAACTTCGCAACCGGGTTTTGAATAGGAACACAATCTATTTTGTGCGTATTTTTACGTTTTTTCATGGTTTACCTCTTATAATAGTCAAAAGTATGTCTAAATGACACGTAATATAGCACTAATTCAGAGTAAAAAAGCTTGTGAAATTCAAAAAAGATTTTGACGTGATTGTGGTCGGCGGTGGTCATGCGGGTACTGAGGCCGCTTTGGCAGCCGCGCGATGTGGCGCGAAGACATTATTGTTGACACAAAACATCGAAACCCTGGGGCAAATGAGTTGCAATCCTGCGATAGGCGG